>JBFJYC010000026.1:0-18963 GCA_041622815.1 Spongiibacteraceae bacterium
GACGATGTGGCCGATATGCTGTTTACCTCGGGCACCACCGGCAGGCCCAAAGGGGTGCTTTGCAGCCATCGCCAGAATATCAGTGTATTCGAGGCCTGGGCTGCTACGGTCGGCTTGCGTGAAGATGATAAGTATTTGATTATTAATCCGTTTTTTCATACCTTCGGGTATAAGGCCGGGTGGCTGGCGTCGATTATAGTCGGCTGTACGATCGTGCCCATGCAGGCCTTTGATGCCGATGCCGCACTCGCCAAAATCGCCGCCGAAGGTATTACCATGCTGCCCGGTGCACCATCTTTATATGAGATGTTGCTGGCGCATCCGCGTCGCCGGGAGTACGACCTGTCGAGTCTGCGGCTCGGCGTTACCGGCGCCGCGTCGGTGCCGGTGCAACTGGTTAAAGATATGAAGAGCGTGCTCGGCTTCGGCACCGTGGTCACCGCCTACGGGCTGACCGAGAGCACCGGGGTGGTCAGCATCTGCCGCCCCGGGGACGACCCTGAAACCATCGCGACAACCTCCGGCCGTGCCATCGATGGTGTCGAGGTGCGTTGTGTGGACCCGGCCAGCGGTGAAGATGTCGCGGCGGGTAGTGAAGGGGAAATACTGGTGCGTGGCTATAACGTCATGCTCGGTTATTTCGACGATCCAGAGGCCACTGCCAAGGCAATTGACGGTGACGGGTGGTTGCGTACCGGTGATATCGGGGTAATGGATGCGCGCGGTTATCTGCGCATTACCGATCGCCTTAAAGATATGTACATCATGAATGGCGAAAACGTCTATCCGGCAGAGGTTGAAAAAGCGCTGTTCGCGATGGATGGCATTGCTCAGGTGGCGGTGATCGGCGTACCCAAGGCGCCGCAGGGTGAGGTCGGCATGGCCTTTGTAGTGCGGACTCCGGGTGCCGGTGTTTCCGCCGACGAGGTCAGAGCCTTTGCTGCACAATCACTGGCGCGCTACAAGCAGCCGTATTTTGTCGAGTTTGTCGAGGCGTTGCCGCTGAATGCATCAGGCAAGGTGGTGAAGCCGGAGCTGAAAAAACTCGCCGCGGCCCGGCTCGGCTGAACGCTGATGGAAAAAAGCGAACATACCTTAGACGCATTGGATCACAAGATTATCGCCGCGTTGCGTAGCGACGGCCGTATACCCTTCAAGCAATTGGCGGAGAGTCTCGGTGCGAATGAGGCGACTTTACGGGCGCGGGTGCGCCGGTTGGAAGACTCAAATTCGGTGCGGGTGGTCGCAGTCACTGACTATGAGGCTGCCGGTTACAGCATGATGTTGGCGGTGGGGGTGCAGGTCGATGGCCGGCGGGTTGCAGACGTGGCCGCTGATCTGGCGGCCGTTCCCGAGGTGTTCTCGGTGTGCGAGGTGGTCGGCGGGCTGGATATAGAGACCTTGGTCGTTGCCCGCGATCAGGAAAGCTTCAACACGCTGCTCACTGAAACATTGGCGCAGGTACCCGGCGTGCGCAAGTTGCTGCCGTCGCATGCGATCGACGTGTTAAAGAATCAACCCGACTGGGTGCCGTTTTGAGTCTGCGCACCGAATTGGATGAGCTGGACCGGGGCATCGTCGAATTGCTGGCGTTAGACGCTCGCAATAGCAATCGTCGGATTGCCGCCGAACTTGGCGTCACTGAGGGCACGGTGCGGGCGCGGATTAAGCGTATGCAGGAGCAGGGTCAGATCCGGATTACGGCGATCAGCAATATCAACAAATTACGCGCTGCATCACTGGTGTATATCTGGATTGATGTCGCCCGCAGCGATCAGCTGCGCAGCGTGGCGCAGGCGCTGGCGGCGGTGCCGGAGCTGGGCTTCGTCGGTGTGATGGCGGGGCGTGCGGATATTCTTGCCATCACCATGGTGCAGGACAGTGCCGAATTGGTGGAGTTGCTGCAAAGCAAGGTGACACCGGTCGCGGGGGTGCGCGAGGTGCGGAGTTCGCTGGGAGTGCGGTTCGTAAAGCACGATTACCGGATCAGCCGGATTGTCGGCTCTGGGCATAATGCGTAGTTTGTGGTGCAAATTTAGCTAATTAATCCGTTTGTAATGGACGGATATCGGCTAAATGCGTAAAATTTGTCGAATTATTTGGATTTATAGTTGCTGCCGCGCGAGCGGTTCCGGCCTAATCAGGAGTCTGTATGAATAAGTTGATGTCCGCAAAGGACGCCATTGGCGAGTTGCGCGACGGAATGACCATCGGTATCGGTGGCTGGGGTCCGCGCCGTAAGCCGATGGGTTTGATCCGTGAAATTCTGCGCTCGGGCCTGAAAGACCTGACCATCGTCGCCTACGGTGGTGCGGATGTTGGCATGCTCTGCGCGGCGGGCAAGGTGAAGAAAGTCGTGTTCGCCTTTGTATCGTTGGATTTTATTCCGCTGGAGCCCTATTTCCGCAAGGCGCGCCAAAACGGTGAAATCGAAGTCATGGAAATTGACGAAGGCATGATGCTGCTGGGTCTGCGTGCCGCGGCCTGGGGCTGCCCGTTTATTCCGACTCAGGTAGGGCTTGGCACCGATGTGATTACTAAATGTGACGACATCAAGCTGGTCGACAGCCCCTACGACGACCGTGAGTGGGTCGCGATGCCGGGATTAAAGCTCGATGCGGCGTTGGTGCATGTCAATAAAGCCGATGCCCGCGGTGTCTGCCAGATCACCAGCCCCGATCACTATATGGACGACTGGTTTGCCCGCGCTGCGGATAAAACCTTTGTCAGCGCCGAAGAAATTGTCGAAAGCGATTATTTTTATCCGGAAGAGCAGGCGCGCTTTGTGTTCTGGGAGCGCGTGGTCACCACCGGCGTGGTGCATATGCCCGGGGGAGCGCATCCGTCATCCTGTGCGCCGGATTATGGCTTCGATGTGCCGCACTTTAAGGAATACAACGCCAGCGCCAAAGACGGTGGCTTTGATGCGTACGCCGATAAGTACCTCGGCGAGAAAACCGAAGAAGAGTATCGGGCCGCGGTTGGTGGTCTCGATGCAATTCGCGCCTTACCCAAGCCTGTTTACTAAGCGAGGAGCATAGCAATGACCTACAGCCTTGCTGAACTAATGATCGTCGCGAACGCTGCGGCCTACGATAACGATGGTGAAACGCTGGTCACCGGCATCGGCATTTTGCCGCGCATTGCCGGCAGTCTCGCGATGAAAACATCAAACACTGATTTGATGATGACCGATTCTGAGGCTTGGCTGGTGTCCGATCCCAACCCGGTCGGCCCGCGTGGCGACAAGTTTGTGCAGAAGAACGAAAACTGGATTGGCTACTCTCGCTTCTTTGAGATGGTGTGGAATGGCAAGCGCCATCTCACCGGCGGCCCGACCCAGATCGACCGTTTCGGACAGACTAATATTTCCGCGATCGGCGGCACTTATGAGCAACCGAAGGTGATGATGCTGGGTACGCGCGGCTTTCCCGGCAACTCTATCTGTCATGCCAATTCCTATATGGTGATGTCTCACAACACGCGCGTGTTTGTTGAGGGTGAAGTCGATGTGGTTTGCACCATCGGCTACAACCCTGACCGCTTGCCGCGGGGTATGAGTTTTGATGATATTGATTGCCGGCTGATTATTACCGATCTTTGTGTAATGGATTTCGGTGGCCCCAATCATGCGATTCGTATTGTGTCGTTGCACCCGGGTATTACTGTTGAGCAGGTGCTGGAAAATACCGGATTCCCTTTGGTGGTGCCGGACAATGTGCCGGTAACGCCGGCGCCGACGCCTGAGCAACTCGAAGTGATTGCGCAGATTGACCCGCATAACCTGCGTAGCAAGCAGCTGAAAGATAACCCGCCCGGCGACCGGTCCGCAGCCTGATGAGCGCCTTACTGAGAAGCCGCGTCACCGACATGCTCGGTTGCCGCTATCCGATTATCCAGACTGCGATGGGTTGGGTGGCGGATCCGACGCTGGTCGCCGGCACCGGTAACGCCGGCGGCTTCGGTTTTCTCGCCGGAGCGACGATTCCGCCGGATCAGATCGAAGCGGAAATTCTGCAGGTCAAGGCGCTGACCAGTGCGCCTTTCGGCGTCAATTTTCATATGTACCAGCCGAATGCAGCGCACATAGTCGATCTGGTGATCGAGCATGGCGTGAAGGCGGTCAGTTACTCAAGGTCTCCGGGTGCGGAGATGGTGAAAAAACTGAAAGACGCCGGTGTGGTCTGTATGCCGACGATCGGTCTGCCGAAGCATGCCATCAAAGCGATCGATATGGGCGCCGACGCGGTGACTGTGCAAGGCGGTGAAGGCGGTGGCCATACCGGCAGTATTCCCACCAGTTTGTTGATTCCACAGGTGGTTGATGCGGTGGCCGGACGTGTGCCGGTATTGGCAGCGGGCGGCTTTAAAGATGGTCGCGGTCTCGTTGCGGCGCTGGCCTGGGGTGCCGATGGCATCGCGATGGGTACCCGTTTCCTGATGACCAAAGAGTCACCAGTGCCGGTGCAGACCAAACAGCGCTATGTTGATTGCAGTAATCCCGGCGAAATTATTGTTTCCCGGGCGATGGACGGTTTGCCGCAGCGCATGATTATGAATCGTATGCTCGCCGAGCTTGAACAAGCCGGCGCGCTGAAGAAGCTGTATATCGCCATGAGCAATGGCCTTAAGTTCCGTAAATTCACCGGTGCCAGCTTTTTCGGCCTGTTAAAGTCCGCGATTGCCATGTCGCGCGACGATGATATGAGCGCCGCGCAGGCGATTATGTCGGCGAATGCGCCGATGATTATTCAGCGGGCGATGGTTGATGGCGTGCCTGACGAAGGTGTGCTGCCGTCGGGGCAGGTGGCGGGTGTGATCGGTGAGTTGCTGAGCTGCGAAGATATTATCAATGGCATTGTCACCGAGGCCGAGGCGCGCCTGCGCGAACTCGCCGCCCGGGTCGGATAAACGGACACAGACGACATAATGGATCTGCAATACACCGAACAACACAACGCCTTCCGCGAGGAAGTGCGCACGTGGCTGCAAGCCAATGTTCCCGCCAAGCCGCTGGATAGCTTCGATACCGAGGCGGGTTTTCAGCAGCACCGGGAATGGGAAGCCAAGTTGTACGAGGGCCGCTGGGGCATGATCACCTGGCCCGAAGAGATGGGTGGCCGCGGTGCCGACCTGTTGCAGTGGCTGATTTTTGAAGAGGAATATTACGCCGCCCGTGCCCCACTTCGCGTCAACCAGAACGGCATTTTCCTGCTCGGCCCGACGCTGATGGAGTATGGCACCGAAGAACAGAAGAAGCGGTTTCTCACCGCGATGGCCAAGGGCGAAGAGATCTGGTGTCAGGGCTGGTCCGAGCCGAACGCCGGCTCAGACATGGCCGCGATCCGCGCGACCGCAGTGCTTAGCGAAGACGGTAGTCACTATATTATCAATGGCCAGAAAACCTGGTCGACCCGCGCGGTATGGGCGGACTGGTGTTTCGGCATGTTCCGCACCGATCCGGAATCCAAACGCCACCACGGCCTGACGTTTATCCTGCTGCCCACCAATATTGAGGGCGTCACTGTGCGGCCCATCCCGCAGTTAGACGGCCTGCCGGGTTTTGCGGAAATCTTTTTCGATAATGCCAAAGTGCCGGTGGAAAACCGGCTCGGCGGTGAAGGCGAGGGCTGGGGCGTCGCCATGGCCACGGCCGGTTTTGAGCGCGGCCTGATGCTGCGGTCACCGGCGCGCTTTAAAGAAACTGCGAAGCGGCTGGTTGAACTATACAAAGCGAACCGCGAGAGTGCCGACCGCGATCCTGCAGTACGGGATCAGGTATTGAGCGCCTGGATGGACGCTGAAGCCTATGCTCTGACCACCTACCAGACAGCCTGCCGGTTGATGAAGGGCGGTAAGATAGGCGCCGAGGCATCCACCAATAAAATATTCTGGTCGGAGCTGGATCAGCGTATGCACGCGACCGGCCTGAGTATTCTCGGCGCGCGCGCGGAATTGTTACCCCATGCACCGGATGCACAAAACGTCGGTACATGGATGGATGGTTGGTTGTTCTCGCAGTCCGGGCCGATTTATGCCGGTACCAACGAGATTCAGCGCAATATTATTGCGGAGCGCTTGTTGGGGATGCCGAGGAAGTAGGGCTCTTGGTATCGGCTTCGGTTTTCAATCAGGTTTATTTTTGCAGGACACGCCGTGAATACGTCCGTGTAGGCTCGGCGCCAGCTTCCATGCCGGCGACGGTCCAGCAAAAACAAACCTGATCGAAACCCTGGATTAGTGCCCGGCCCGGAATTCGCACGGATTCAGGGGCAGGATCGGCAATAAGTTTCAGAGACCGTCGAAATCACGGATGATTTCGTCGAGCGTACATGGATGTATTCACAGCGTGTCGCTGAAACTTATTGCCGATCGTGACCCGGGAAAAGAAAGCAATTGCAGAGTGATATATGGATTTTACATTTACAGAAGATCAGCTGTTGTTTCAGGAGTCCGTCGCCGACTTTCTGCGCGCCGAAGTAACGCCTGAAAAAACCCGTGCGCTTTGGGAAACCGAAACCGGCCGCAGCGACGAACTGTGGCAGCAGCTCGCCGAGCTTGGCTTGACCGGCATGACTGTGCCCGAAGCTCATGGCGGTCTCGGCATGAACGAGGTGGACTTTGTGCTGCTCGCAATCGAGTGCGGCTACGTGGCGCTATCTGAGCCATTGCTGCAAACCGTATTGGTTTCAGTGCCGACGCTGATCGCCAGCGGGCACGATGATATCTGTAAGGAGTGGCTGCCGAAAATTGCCGGCGGTGAAGCGCGCGTTGTCACTGGTCTGGTGGAAAATTCCCTGGTTGAAGACGCCGATAGCGCCGACTTGTTTCTACTGGAAAAGCACGGCGGTTTATATGCGGTTACCCGCGATAAGCTTGTCGCACGTTACAACGAATCGGTCGATCCCGGGCGCAAGTTATTCAGCGTTGAATTTAATACTGCCGATGCGGTCTTGCTGGCTGACGGTGATGTCGCTGCGGCGTTAATCAGTGGCGCCATAAATCGTGGCGCGCTGGCGGCCGCGGCGCAGAGTCTCGGTCTGGCGCAGCGAATGATCGACCTGACGGTGCAGTACACCAGCGAGCGCAAGCAGTTCGGTGTGGCGATCGGTACTTTTCAGGCGGTTAAACATCATATGGCGAATATCGCTTACAAACTCGAATACGCGCGCGCACCGCTGTACCGCGCCGCAAATTCTTTGGTAAATAACGCAGCGACGCAGGACCGCGATGTCAGCCACGCCAAGTTGGCGGCGACGGAAGTCGGTCAGCTCGCCGCAAAAAATTGTATTCAGGCTCACGGCGCGATGGGTTACACCTGGGAAGTCGATCTGCATATTTTTATGAAGCGCGCCTGGGCATTGAACAATACCTGGGGTGATGTGGCGTTCCATAAGCAGCGGGTAGCGGACTATGTTTTTGCCGATGGTGTGGGGTTGGGCGCCGCGTCCACATTCGGCTAACGGCGGTTGCAGCAGTTGCGGAATTTATTTCCGTGACACGCCATGAATACGTCCATGTAGGCTCGGCGAAATCATCCGTGATTTCGACGGTCACGGAAACAAATACCGCACCCGCTCTTGCAGGTCCGGTGTTCAAATGAGGTCGAGTGGGCAGAGAAAAGCGATGCTCACCAAACAATGTGTTGAGGAGAAGTTGGCAATGACAGGATTATGTGAAGGTCGCTCGGTCATTATTACCGGTGCCGGTGGTGGTTTGGGCCGCGAATATGCACTGGCGTTCGCCGCCGAGGGTGCGGGCGTTGTGGTCAACGATATCAATAACGATGCCGCGCAAAAGGTGGTTGACGAAATTACCGCAGCCGGTGGCAAGGCGATAGTTAACGATAGCGACATCACCAACTATGACGACAGCATCCGGGCGGTTAAGCAGGCAGTCGACAGTTTTGGTGACTTGCATGTGGTGGTGAATAACGCCGGCGTCTGCCGCGATCGCATGTTTGCCTCTATGACCGAAGCGGAGTGGGATCAGGTTATCTCGGTACATTTGAAGGGACATTTCTGCATCAGCAGTCACGCTGTCCACTACTGGCGCGGTAAGAGCAAAGAAGGCAAGGCGGTCGATGCGCGGATTATCAATACCTCATCGGGTGCGGGCCTCAATGGTTCGATCGGGCAGAGCAACTACGCGACGGCCAAAGGCGGTATCGCGTCGCTGACACTGAACCAGTCCGCCGAACTGGGTCGCTATGGTATTACTGCGAATGCATTGGCACCTTCCGCGCGTACCGGCATGACCGAAGATGTTTTTGCCGACATGATGAAGAAGCCTGAAGACGGCAGCTTCGATCACTACGACCCCGCCAATGTCGCACCGCTGGTGGTGTGGCTCGGCAGTTCCGAATCTGCGGATGTGACCGGCCGTGTTTTTGAAGTTGAGGGCGGCAAGATTTCTGTCGCTGATGGTTGGCGCTCCACTGAAGGTGTCGACAAAGGCGCGAAATGGGCGCCGGCCGAAGTAGGTGCCGGAGTGAAGGAAGCACTCGCAAAAGCAGTGACGCCTCAGAAAGTCTACGGAACCTGAGATTAGGAATGCTCGAAGGGCGTCGGTAGCCGGTTTAATTCCGGGACCGTCGCCAGCATGGAAGCTGGCGTCGAGCCTACACGGATGTATTCACGGCGTGTCCCGGAATTGAATCGGCTATCGGCGGCCGGTTAAGAACAGAGAGCCAGACGAAAAATGGATTTCGCTTTTACCGAAGAACAGCAAATGATCCGCGATACCGCCGCCGCATTTCTGGCGGAAGTCTCGGATAGCGCCGCTGTGCGCACCGCAATGGTCACCGACCGTGGTTGGGACGAGACCTTGTGGCAACGTATCTGCGATGAGATGTATTGGCAGGCGCTGCATATACCCGAAGAATTCGGTGGTATGGGGCTCGGCTATGTCGAACTGGCCGCGATACTTGAAGAGATGGGTGCGCACTTGCTGTGTTCGCCGTTTTTATCGACGGTATGTTTTGCGACTAACGCATTATTGGTCGCCGGTACGCCCGAGCAGCAGGCGATGTGGCTGCCGCAGATTGTTGCAGGAAAGACCGCAACACTCGCCTGGCGTGGCGAAGGTCGTGACTGGTCTGCAGGCGCGGTGAGCGCAGCTTTTGAGAAAAGCGGCGATGGATACACCCTGAATGGTGAGTATCGCTATGTGCCCGACGGTCATACCGCTGATTTTTTGATTGTCGCCGCAATATGTGAAGGCGAGGTCGCGCTGTTTGTGTTGCCGGCTGATAGCGCAGGGGTGAGCCGCGAATGGTTGCCGACCATGGACCAGACCCGCAAGCAGGCGCAGATTTCACTTGCCGGTGTAAAACTCGATGCGGCATCTCGCTTAAATGGTGGCGCGCAGGCGCTGGATCAGATTCTCGACCTCGCGGCGATAGCGGTGGCGGCAGAACAGCTCGGTGGTGCACAGCGGGCGCTGGATATCAGTGTCGACTATACCAAGGAGCGGGTTCAGTTCGGCCGCACCATTGCCAGCTATCAGGCAATTAAGCACCGCGCCGCAGATATGATGCTGAAAACGGAGGCGGCGCGTTCCGCCGTTTACTACGCGGCTTGTATTGCGCAGGAGGCATTGAGTCACGGGCCGATGGCGGACGAGTTGGCTGAGGCGGCGAGTATCGCCAAAGCGTATTGCAGCGATGCATATTATTTTAACGCTGGTTGCGGGATTCAATTGCATGGCGGTGTCGGATTTACCGAGGAGTACGATATTCAGTTGTATTTCAAGCGTGCCAAGTCCAGCGAAACGCTGCTCGGTGACAGCAGCAGCCATCGCGAACGCATCGCTGCGTTGTTACTGGATTAGGAGGGGCGAGCATGCATTTACATTTCACGCCTGAAGATGAGCAGTTCCGCGAAGAGATTGCCGGCTGGCTCAGGGAGAACCTGACCGGAGAATTCGAACAGATCCGGTTCCGCGGCGGCCCCGGCGACGAGCATATGTTCCACGACGAGCGTTGTGCCTGGGAACGCAAGCTCGCCGAAGGTGGTTGGACCTGTATCGGTTGGCCGAAAGAGGCCGGCGGTCGCGGCGCGAGTATTGAGCAGCAGGTAATTTTTCACGAAGAGTACGCGCGCGCCGGTGCGCCGGGTCGGGTCGGGCATATCGGTGAAGGGCTTGCCGGTCCGACAATTATTCATTTCGGCAGCGACATCCAGAAACAGAAATATCTGCCGGGAATTGTGAATGGTGCCGAGCTCTGGTGCCAGGGTTATTCAGAGCCGTCGGCGGGCTCCGATCTGGCAAATGTTAAAACCAAAGCAGTTTTTGATGAGGCCCGCGGCAAGTGGCGGATTAACGGGCAGAAGGTCTGGACCTCGTTGGCGCAGGAAGCCGATTATTGTTTCGTTATCGCCCGCACCGATCCCGAATCGAAATTGCATAAAGGCCTCGGCTTCTTTCTGGTGAAGATGGACCAACCCGGTGTCGAGGTGCGGCCTATTCAGCAGCTCACCGGTACCAGCGAGTTCAACGAGGTTTTCTTCGACGATGCCGAATGTGATGCCGATGATATCGTCGGTGCGCCGGGTGAAGGCTGGAAGGTGGCGATGGGCCTGCTCGGCTACGAGCGGGGGGTATCGACGCTGGGCCAGCAGATGCAGTTTCAGAACGAGCTGAACCAGATTATCGAGATTGCAAAAGCCAACGGCGCCGCCGGCGACCCCGCAATTCGTCAGCGCATATCGGACGCGCATATCGGGCTGAAAATTATGCGCTACAACAGCATGCGCACCCTGTCTGATGACGCCGGTGACGGTTCGTTGCAAAAGGAAGCGCTGATCTACAAGTTGTATTGGGCCAGCTGGCACCGCAACCTGGGTAAGCTGGCGATGGATGTGCTCGGGCCGGAAAGCGAGATTATTGAAAGCGCGCCCTACAACCTGACCCGATTGCAGTCGATGTACTTGTTTGTGCGCTCCGATACGATTTACGGCGGTACTAACCAGATTCAACGCAATATCATCGCAGAGCGGGGCTTAGGTATGCCGCGCGAACCCAAAGGCACTTAAAAAATGGAAAATGTAAGAACAAACCCGACCTATGTAAAAGGTCACAATCTACTCGAGGGCCGGTCGGTGCTCATCACCGCGGCCGCGGGTGCGGGTATCGGCTTTGCCGCCGCAACCCGTGCTGCGGAGGAAGGCGCACGGGCAGTGATGATCTCGGACATCCACGAGGGTCGCCTCGAAAAGGCGGTGGAAAAATTAAAAGCCGATACCGGACTCAAAGACGTCAGCGGCAAGATCTGTAATGTCACCGTGGAAGAGGATGTTCAGGCATTGGTCGATGCGGCGGAAGCGCAGCTCGGAGGAGTCGATGTACTGATTAACAACGCCGGCCTCGGTGGTGAGAAGTTATTGGTCGAGATGAAAGACGAGGAATGGATGCGGGTGCTGGACATCACCCTCAACGGCACCATGCGTATGACCCGGGCGATGATGACGCGGATGCAGCCCCGCGGTCGCGGCGTGATTGTCAACAATGCCTCCGTGCTGGGTTGGCGCGCGCAAAAAATGCAGTGTCACTATGCTGCGGCAAAGGCGGGTGTGATGGCGCTGACCCGTTGTGCGGCCCTGGAAGCAGCGGACTACGGCGTTCGGATCAATGCGGTATCGCCGTCGATTGCCGTCCATGAGTTTCTGAAGAAAACCACATCGGAGGAGCTGCTGGCCAAGTTGGTTGAACGCGAAGCCTTCGGGCGTGGTGCAGAGGTTTGGGAAGTCGCCAACGTAATGATGTTTTTGGCGTCAGATTATTCCAGCTATATGACCGGTGAAATCCTGTCCTGCTCTTCGCAGCGGTCTTAAACAATTTAAAACAATCCGGAGTTCGACATGAGAGAAGCTGTCATTGTATCCACCGCCCGTACCGGGCTGGCCAAATCTTTCCGCGGTTCTTTGAACGACACTGAGGCACCGGCCATGGGCGGGCACGTTGTCCGGGCCGCGGTCGAGCGCGCCGGTATAGACCCGGCGATGGTCGACGATTGTATTTTCGGTGCTGCCGCCCAGCAGGGTACGCAGGCCTATAATCTCGGTCGCTTGTGTGCCGTTGCCGGCGGCTTGCCGGACACAACTGCCGGTATGGCGATCGAGCGCCAGTGCTCCTCCGGCCTGATGAGTATTGCCTGGGCGGCAAAATCCATTATGTGCAACGAATACGATGTGGCGGTTGCCGGCGGTGTCGAATCGATTTCTCTGGTGCAGACCAAGCACAAGAACAATTATCGCAATGTCTCCAAGACCGTGACCGATATCGACCCGACTGCCTATATTCCGATGATTGAAACTGCGGAGATCGTTTCTGACCGTTACAACATCAGTCGTGATGCCCAGGACGAATATTCATTGCAGAGTCAGCAGCGTACTGCCGCGGCGCAGCAAGCCGGCCTGTTTGCGGATGAGATCGTGCCGATGGATACCACGATGGCGGTATTCAACAAGGAAACCAAAGAGACCAGCTATAAAGACGTCACGCTGGACAAAGATGAGTGCAATCGCCCCTCCACCACATTGGAGAGTTTGCAGTCACTGGACCCGGTATGCAAAGACGGCCAGTGGGTCAAGGAAGGCCGATTTATAACGGCGGGTAACGCCTCGCAATTGTCCGATGGCGCCTCTGCGAGTGTCGTGATGGATGCCAAGATGGCGGAGCGACAGGGCCTGAATCCGCTCGGCTATTACCGCGGCATTGCGGTTGCCGGCTGTAAAGCTGATGAAATGGGTATCGGTCCGGTATTTGCGATCCCCAAGCTGCTTGATCGCCACGGTCTGTCGATCGATGAAATCGGACTCTGGGAGCTGAATGAAGCCTTCGCCTGTCAGGTGGTTTATTGCCGGGATAAGCTGGGTATAGATAATGACAAGCTCAACGTTAACGGCGGCAGTATCAGCATCGGCCATCCTTTCGGTATGAGTGGCGCACGTATGGTCGGTCACGCACTGCTGGAAGGTAAGCGCCGCGGTGTGAAATATGTTGTTGTCACCATGTGCATCGGTGGTGGTATGGGTGCCGCCGGGCTTTTTGAAGTATGCTGAGCTGACGCAGCTCGTTGATTTCTAGATGAGCTATAGCCAGTACTGTCTGTCATTAGCAGGAACATAAGAAAATGCTGTTAAAGCGGTTTTTCTATATCTGGTGCCACTGGCTGATCAAGCCGTTCCTGATATTCGTCAAACCGCAGGTTTTTCCTGAAAATCCGGAGGCGCTGCAGGCCAGCCTTGACGGGAAGCCGGTCTGTTATGTATTGAAGCAGCACAGCTGGATTGACCGTGCCGTGGTGCGTAAGGTCTGCAAGCAGCTTGGTCTGGTGCCGATGAGCGCGCGCTGGGGTGATTTCCCGACCGAGGAGACTGCGGCGTGCTTGTATCTGCATTCGTTGCAGCGCGAACTCGAAACCGGTGAGGGTGATTTAGTCGGGCAGTTCGAACTGGTCACCGCCGATAGTGATTACCCCTTGCAGCTGGTACCGGTTTCAATTTTCTGGGGCCGCAGCCCGGGTTCGGAAACCTCATTATTTAAATTATTACTCGGTGACGCCGATCGCGCAGGACGTTTCCGCAAGCTTGTCATTATGCTGGTGCAAGGGCGGCGGTTGATGGTCAATTTTGCCGAGCCGGTCGACAGTCAGGAAATTCTGCAGCGCAGCGATGACAGCTTGCAGGCCGCCCGCACTCTGGCACGGGTACTGGCACTGCATATGCAGCGGCAGAAAACGGCGACACTGGGGCCGAGTTTATTGGGCCGGCCGCTGATTATCCGCGCGATTCTGAACCGCAAGGGTGTGCGTCGCGCGATTGTTGCAGCCGCGGCGGATCAAAAACTGGATGAAGACAAGGTCCGCGCACTGGCGCGTAAAATGGCGGAAGAGATCGCGGCAAACTTCGATGTGCGCGCGATCCGTTTTCTGGAGCTGGTATGCCGCTGGATTTTCCGCAAAGTTTTTGCCGGCCTTGATATTCAGCATATTGAACGTTTCCGCGAGCAGGCAAAGGACTATCAGGTCATTTACATGCCCTCGCACCGCAGTCATTTTGACTACCTGCTGATTTCTTACACCTTGTTTGTTGAGGGCCTGGTGCCGCCCCATATTGCGGCGGGAAATAACCTGAATTTCTGGCCGGTCGGCGGCCTGTTGCGGCGTGCCGGTGCATTCTACCTGCGGCGTAAGTTCGCCGGCGATAAGCTCTATACCGCAGTATTTAAAGGCTATCTGGAAGTGCTGATGGCGCGGGGCTACCCGATCGAGTTTTTCCCGGAGGGAGGGCGCAGCCGCACCGGCCGCCTGTTGCCGCCGAAGACCGGCATGCTGGCGATGCTGATCGAGGCCTACGCCCAGCGCGCGACCCGGCCGACCGCACTTGTTCCGGTCTATGTGGGCTACGACAAACTGGTTGAGAGTAACTCTTATCTGAAAGAGCTCAGCGGTGGTAAAAAGCGCAATGAATCGGCGGGTCAGCTACTTAAAGCGACAAAAATATTCGAGTCCTCCTATGGCAGCCCTCATGTCGCCTTTGGTTCAGCGGTACCTTTAGATGCGGCGCTTAATGAGCTGCAGCCAGACTGGCGCGAACGTGTAAAAGCGCGGGATTTGGCGTGGGTAACGGAAGTGGCGGGGCCATTGGCACGGCACTGTATGGAGCGCATTAATGCGGCGGTCATTATCAACCCCATCGGTCTGGTGGCGATGATTATGCTGTCGAGCCCGCGGCAGGCGATCGCCCGCAGTCAGTTGCTCGAGCAGATTGATGTGTTTATGCAATTGCTGCGTACCGTGCCCTATAGCGATGAAATGACATTGCCCACCGGCACCACCGAAGAGATTTTTGAGCAGGCGGCGCGCACCGCCGGCTTGCAGAGCATTGAACACCCCTGGGGCGAGTTGATTACCATCGAGGGTAAAGAGGCGATTCTGCTCAGCTACTATCGCAATGCTGTAATGCATGCGCTGGCGCTGCCATCTTTGATTGCGCGGTTCTTCCGGCATTCGCAGCGGCTCAAGCGCAGCGAGTTGGTTGCCCGTTGCTGCAAACTGTATCCGTTTCTCAAGCGTGAGTTGTTTATTCACTTTTCCCGTGAGGAATGTGCAGCACAGGTTGAGCGTATTGTGGATGCCTATCTGGCAATGGGCCTGCTGCGTCAGGCAGAAGATAGCGGCATGCTCTATCGCCCGGCACTGGGTACGCCTCAGTACGCCGGCCTGATCGGGCTCAGCCGTATTCTGCGGGATACGCTGGAGCGCTATACGATGACGTTCTTACTATTGGCGCATGAAGTCGGCAGCGAGGGCGCCACCCGCCAGAAAATCGAGGATCACGTCGTGCATATGGCGCAGCGGTTGGCGATTCTCAATGGCAATCAGGCGCCCGAATACCATGATAAGAATTTGTTCAGGCAGTCGATTGAACAGATGCTGGATGAAGGCTTTCTGACCAGCGAAGACTCGGATGACGAACAGCGACTGTTTGTTAATCCGAAGTTGCAGCCACTGTCTCAGGAGTGGGTGTCACTGCTGGGGCTGGACGTGCAGCAGTCCATGCAGCAGTTGATCAGCGATCCGGCGGTCTCACTTTCTCCCGCTTGAGCGCCGGCGCTGACCGGTGTCAGGCGTTCTCGATCAGCAAAATGCTACCGGTGAAACGCTTGGGCTTGTCGACATCCCAGTCGAGTAATTCCGCGTGAAAATCTTTGACGCAGCGCTCGGCGAGATCGTTAAAGGGTGAGCGCTGCGGGTCGGCGATTACAATCTGTTTTACACCGGCGTCGATCGCGCGCTTGATCAGCTTGTACAGAATGTCACCGAGCTCATCCCAGAAGCAAATGTCACCGCCGACAATAATGTCGTACTTGCTGAGCTCCTTCTTGGTCAGCTTTTCAAACTTGGCAACCTTGGTTTTAACGCTGACGTCGTTGTGCTCGGCAAAAAGATCGAGGTATTTGAATACGGCGGGATCTGCATCGGTCGCGGTCACTTTGGCCTTGTGCTTCTTCGCCAGATAAATGCTGGTTTGGCCCCAGCCGGCACCGAGTTCGAGGACGCGACTCTTTTTTGGTGGCGGATTATGCTTGAAGAAATCCATCAGCATAAAGCTGGATCCCCACATCTTGTGCCCGTGAATGGAGGGCTCTTCTTCATTGCGCTTAAGGCGTCGTATGTCTTTGTGGCCGGACTTCAGTATTTTTATGCCAAATACTTTGGTGACATTCTTTTCCATGGATTATTTTTGCCTTGCGCAGAGAAAACGCGATTATAGAGCGTTGTTGTCAGAATTGAATCGCTTTACGAATTTTCATCGGTTTGTAACCGAACACCGCACTGAGGTGATGCAGAAAGGCGTGCTGTCCTTCATTCGCCCACAAGTTTCCGATCGCCCTGTTTGCATGCGAGTAGCGCCCGAGTAAGTCGTCGATTGTTTCGTGTTCTTCGGCAGCTGCCGGTAATGCCTCTTCGATGAGGCCGAGCCAGGTTGCACTGACACCCATAATGAACGACGGCCATTGCCGCTGTAGCATCGGTGTCCAGTTCGGGTCGCTGGTGCCGGCTAGATCATCCGCTGCATCCACCGCATTGTGCTGGCGCAATACGTTTATTAGTAATCCGCGCTGCTGCAGCGCCCCGATTAGTGGCTCGCTTTCAAGCCAGCGGAATATTGCATCGGCGGTGGCGGTATCGGAGAAAAAGATGAAGCTGAATTGGTGGCCGGCAGCATCCGCGGCCGAGCGGCGATGAAACCGCCAGAGCGGTAATGTGTCTGTGTGTTCAAGCAGCGCGGGGCCGATAACTTTGTGTGCGAGTAACAGGTCCGCGTCCCAGTTGCTGCTGCCGTCTGCGCCTCTCGGCATGAGAAAGCGAACGCTATGCCATGCAAAGGCGGGCTCGTCGGAACCGCTGTTGAGTTGGGCGGTCGCCGGAAAGCCGGCGCCATAGCTGACGGTTTCAGTGCGGGACAGTGGCGTTGCGCAGGCGCTGAGCAGTAGCAGCAGTATCAGTGCCGCAGATACACGAACGCCGGTAAAAACCGGCGTTCGGGGTATAGCTGTTACCGGACTGATGGGCTTACTCGTCGAGGAAGCTGCGCAGGTGATCCGAGCGGGTCGGATGGCGCAGCTTGCGTAAAGCCTTGGCTTCGATCTGACGAATACGCTCACGGGTAACATCGAACTGCTTGCCGACTTCTTCCAGCGTGTGGTCGGTATTCATATCGATGCCGAAACGCATGCGCAGCACTTTCGCTTCACGTGCGGTCAGGCCGCCGAGTACATCGCGGGTTGCTTCGCGAAGGCCTTCACCGGTTGCACTGTCGATGGGTGAGTCGATGGTCGCGTCTTCAATGAAATCGCCCAGATGCGAATCTTCGTCGTCGCCAATCGGGGTTTCCATCGAGATCGGCTCTTTCGCGATCTTGAGTACGCGCCGCACCTTGTCTTCCGGCATTTCCATGCGCACGCCGAGTTCTTCCGGCGTCGGTTCGCGGCCCATCTCCTGTAGCATTTGTCGCGAGATGCGGTTCAGCTTGTTGATGGTTTCAATCATGTGCACCGGAATACGGATGGTGCGCGCCTGATCTGCAATCGAGCGGGTAATCGCCTGTCGTATCCACCATGTGGCATAGGTGGAGAACTTATAGCCACGGCGGTATTCGAATTTGTCGACCGCTTTCATCAGGCCGATGTTGCCTTCCTGAATCAGGTCGAGGAATTGCAGTCCGCGGTTGGTGTATTTCTTGGCGATAGAGATAACCAGGCGCAGGTTGGCTTCAACCATTTCTTTCTTCGCGCGCCGGGCGCGGGCTTCACCGATCGACATGCGACGGTTAATTTCTTTGATGTCGGCAATGGTGAGGTCGTAGGCGAGCTCAACTTTGGCGATTTTCTGCTGAATCTTGATTACGTCATCTTTTACTGCTTCAAGATTCTTGCCGTTCTTCTTCTTGATGTGGGCATCAACCCACTTCACGTTGGTTTCGTTGCCCTGAAAGTCTTTGATAAAGATTTTGCGATCCATGCCGCCTTTGCGAACCAGCAGGCGCATCAGTTCGCGCTCCATGGCGCGGACATAGGTCAGCGTCTGGCGGACTTCTTCGGTCAACGGGTCAAATACGGCCGGCGTCAGTTTGAAATACTTAAAGCATTCCGCCACGACATGCATTTGCTTCGCCGATTCTTCGGTATAGCTGCCGTGTTTGGCGATAATTTTTTTCAGCTTTTCCTGATGCTTGCGTAACTCACCAAAGCGCTTCGCGGCTTCTTCGGGGTCCGGGCCGGAGGGTGTATCGTCATCGTCGTTTTCAGCGGCATCTTTCTTGTCCTGTGCGCTGGCGATCTGCGGCTTGGGCACTTCGTCAGCCGGATCCAGATAACCGCTCATGATATCGCCAAGGCGGCGTTCTTCGCTCTGAACTTTATCGTAGAGGCTGAGCAGGCTGTCGACATTGCCCGGGAATAGCGCAACCGAGGCCATCACTTCGCGGATGCCTTCTTCGATGCGCTTGGCAATCTGAATTTCACCTTCGCGGGTCAGCAGCTCAACCGTACCCATTTCACGCATATACATGCGCACAGGGTCGGTGGTACGGCCGGCTTCGGTCTCTACCGCGGCGAGCGCTGCCGCAGCTTCAGCGGCAGCGATGTCATCCGGCGAGTCACCGCCGGCGAGAATCAACTGATCGGCATCCGGGGCTTCTTCAAACACCTGAATGCCCATATCGTTGATCATCTGGATGATGTCTTCGACCTGATCCGGATCAGAGATATCTTCCGGTAAGTGATCGTTGACCTCAGAATAGGTCAGATAGCCTTGCTCTTTGCCTTTGGCAATAAGATGACGCAGGCGGGATTGCTTGTTGTCAGAACCACTCATACGGGGGAGGTACTCACTTTGGGTAATTGTGCAGGCTGAAGTTAGCCGGCCATTATACATGTCCGGTCCGGACGCGA
>JBFJYC010000027.1:0-18617 GCA_041622815.1 Spongiibacteraceae bacterium
CGCAGTGCATCGGCCATCACCGCGAGCCGATGCTGCTATCACCCTGCCCGCCGATGGTCTGGGTAACCCATATCGCAGCCAGTTGGGCACAACTGATGCTGATTAATAGCGACGACGCTAATCAGGCCTTTGCCATCGACAAAGCCGCCTGGCCTGCACTGGGGTTGGATGCGAACGATATGCCGGAAATCCTGCGCGCGCTCAATACCGTGACCGCCGATCTCGATCAGATCATCGGCGCCTGAATCCATCACCGCTGTCAGCCTTGATGTCCTTGCAAACAGATTACCGCCCCGGGAACACCCTGCTCTTCGGCTTGCCGACGCTCAACATATACTCTCCCACCTGCTTGCGCAGCTCCGGTGACAGATGTGCCTGTGGTGGCATCGGCGGATAGTCGGGACGGACTTTTTTCGGCTCGCCGATGTAGTCGGCGATGCCCTGTGGGTTTTTGTGATACATCGCCTGAATCGCCATGGTTGGCGGACCGATCATCCGTACATTGTAAGCGTGGCACCCCGCACAAATACCATTGTATAAGCGCGCGACACGGTCGGCCTCATTTTCAATACCGCGTGCCGGCGCGTCCTCGGATAAGCGATGCGATAACAAGCCCGTGGTAGAGGTTTTCTCACACTCGCTCCATTTCTTTATGCCGAAGGCGCGGTAGCGCTCGCGATTAATAATGCAGTTGTCCGGCTCCTGCGCGCTGCCGAGATTCGCCAGAATATCGGGACCTGTGGTCGTAAACTGACTCAGCATCAATGCCTTGACCGCGGCGACCGGTTCACTGCCGTTATTCAGCATAAAATTATCCAACACCTGAATACGATCCGGATTCGGCTCGGACTCCGGGTCGTTGGCAATATCGGTAACAAAGGACAGATCGGTAATCACCATACCGGCGGTGTTATTGCCGGAAATAATATTGTTCTCAATCACCACGTCGTCCGCCGCCATGATGACAATGCCGACGCCCCTGGGCACCTTCGACACGATCGAACCGGGCGCGCCGAAATTTTCTGTGTTGTTATTAACAACAAAGTTATTGCGCACCACGATGTCGTAGGCGGTTTTTATCGGCAGGCCCGGCGTGATGAATACGAGAATACCGGCGGTATTGTTGTGCGCGTAGTTGTTCTCGACCAGCGCATGCCGGGTGTTCTCAATCTCGATACCGGCGACGCTGTCAAACACCTCGTTGTGCAGCACATCAATGTTGTCGCACATACCAACGTAGATCGCCGCATCTTCAATACCGCTGAGTACATTGTGCTCGATCAGACCGTTGGTGCCGTACTGCGGAAAAATACCGTAAACACCGGTGTCTACCACCAGGTTATTGCGAATAACAAAGTTGTTGCCAGACTGCCCCATAATGGCATTGCCTTTATAGTGGATGATCTTGATCCACTCGATCGTAATATTATTGCCCGAATATAAAATGGCATCGTTACGCGTGCGCTCACCGTCGAGCACCGGCCATTCACCCCCGACTACGACCCCGCGCAAGGTAATATTGTCTTTGTCGACGTAAATACTTTCTTTATAGACGCCGGGGTGTATCAGAATCGTGTCGCCGGGCTGCGCCTTAGTGACGGCAGCCTGAATCGAAGCGCCCGGCTTAACGTTGATCTCGGCGGCAGTTGCGGCGAACGCGATAAATAGCTGAAGCAGCAATATCGGGAAGATGCGTTGCATAGTGAATACTCCGATGGTCTGCGCTGAGCGGATGTTCATTCAGACGGGGTTGAATATCGGTTGTTGACGGGCTGCAGCCCTGAGGGCACGGCAGCGGGCAGTTCAGGGCGCAAACTTTCATCGGTCAGCGATTTCAGAAACGCCACTATAAGGTCCAGTTCTGATTCAGCCAAGTCGGGCTGCCAGATATGCCAGTGAATATTGAGTTTTTCACCGGCCGGCACGGCGTGGCCTCGGCCGCCGTTATAAAACGCCACCGCTTCGCGCAGCGTCTTAAAGTGCCCCGAGTGCATATACGGCGCGGTCAATTCGATATTGCGCAATGTCGGCACCTTAAAACCACCGCGCACCGACTGATCACCGCTAATCGCGGCGACGCCTTCATCCAGTGGTTTACCCTCCGGTTCCGGCGTCCCCAGTACCGCAATCTGCTGATTGGTAAACGCCGGCGGGGTATGGCACTCGGCGCAGCGCGCGACAAACGACCGGAACACATTCATACCTTCGATTTCGGCGCCGGATAGCGCAGCATGATCACCGTGGGCGTAGTGATCATAGCGACTGTTCAGCGAGATCAGTGACGACTCAAATGCAGCCAGTGCCCGGTAGATTTGCGGCAGGGTCACCGCTTTGGAATGAAAGGTCTGCGCAAACAATTCGACATAGGCAGGCAACCCGTTCAGCGTTGCCAGTAACCGCTCCGGCGTATTGCCCATCTCTACTTCTGAGTACAAGGGGCCTAACATCTGCTCTTCGAGCGTGTCCGCGTGGGCATCCCAAAACAGCCGCTGCAGCAAGCCGACGTTCCATAGCGATGGCGCCGAGCGCTGACCCGACTTACCGCCGATGCCCTTGCTGGTGGCACGGCCGTCGGCGAAGCCCGCCGCCGGATCGTGGCAACTCGAGCAGGCCACCGTACCGTCGCCGGACAGCGCCGGATCAAAAAACAGCAGGCGGCCGAGATCTATTTCGGCGGGGGAAAAACCTTCGCGCACAAAGGACAGGCCGGTTTTCAGACCGCCGACGCCGGCATGCTGAATTGAAGGATAGTCCCGGTAAGGTGAATCCAGCCAGCAGGTTCCGCCCTGCGCCTTAAAGCCCGCAGGACACTGCGTTGCCAGCCGGAATTCAGCGGCCTGAGCAGCGCCTGTTGTAGCGATCAGGCACCAGACTGCTACGCCTAAGCGTAAGAACTTACTTAGCAAGCGATTGGATATAGGCCACGACGTCGCGGGCGGTTTCGTCGTCGGGCAGCGCCGACACCATCATCGCCATCTGATGACCATACTTATCTGATTCATCCGCACCGCGTAGACCTTTTTCGAAGTTTTTCAGCTGGCGCAGTAAATACCAGTCATCGACACCGGCGAGCGCCGGAGATTGCAGCATTTCATTGCCCTCTGCCGCCGGACCGTGACAGGCGCCGCAGACATTGGAATAGAAATCGGCACCGCGTTCGATATTACCTTTTACCGTGGCGCGGGGGGCGCGGTCGCGCAAACCGTCGATATGCTCGAGCACCGCATCGATCGCAGCCTCATCGGCCAACGTATTGGCGAAGGCAACCATCTGCATGCCATAGACATCTCTTTTATGACTACCCCGCACGCCGCTCTTGAAGTTTTGCAGCTGGCGCTTCAGATACCACTTGCTCTGGTTCAGCAACGACGGTGCGTTCATCGCCTGATTGCCGCCGCCATCTATGCCGTGACAGGACTGGCAGGCGCCGTAGGCAGACTTACCTGCAGATTTAGCGACGTGACCCGGTGCAACTGCTGCCGACTTAGCGGCCTGCTCACCGGCGGGCGCCGCAGCCTCGTCATTGCCACCGCAGGCGACCAAGCTAAGGACAGCAAACGCGAGCAACAGGGTGTGTCGGGGACTACTCTGTACTGAGCTGATCGTGCTCATATCCGTTTCCTTCAATTAGTGTTCTTTGCAATAGCGCAAAATTTCGCTCATCGCTTCACGCACCGAAATCACAGGCTCGTAGCCGAAATCTCTGCGCGCGGCATTATTCTGTCCGAAATGCGTGGTGGTGACTTTATCCAGCTCATGCGGGGAGAGAAAGGGCTCGGGGCCGCCGAACCGGAAATGCAGCTGCTGGAGCAAAACCAAGAGCGGACGAATCAGGCCGCCGGGTATTACCAAGCCGGGCACCTTATAGCCCAGGCCTTCAATCAGCGGCCTGAAAAATTCAAAACTGTTCTTCGGCTCGTCATCGCTAATGAAGTAGGCGCGGCCGGAAGCGGTGCCTTTGTCCGCCAGATTCTGTGCCGCCAGCAGATGTGCATGGCACAGGTTTTTAACGTGACTGTTATCGCCCAGTATATTGCCGCCACCGATCCGCGCTTTGAGCCGGCCGGACTTTAGCTGCGCAACAAAGGTATCGATCATATAGTTCGGTTCCGCGCCGTAGATGCCATCCGGGCGCAAGGCACAGGTGCGCAGCTCACTGCCGTCTTCGGTGGTGGAGCCGGCGGCTCTTAACACGCGCTTTTCGGCGGCGGTTTTGGTGAGCTGGTACACCGAGTACGGCTTGTCGCCGTAGGCGGCATTCTCGCTGAACACCCCCGGTTTTTTCCGGTCAAAACAGACATCAACCGAGCTGGTGTAGATTAGCCGGTCAACATTGTGCTGCTGACAGGCGCGAAGGATATTTTCGGTACCGCCGACATTGGTGCGCCAGGCACGCTCTCTATACGTCTCGGTGACCGCGCTACCGCCGAGAAACGCCATGACCGATGCCGCATGAAATACCGTATCGACACCCTCACAGGCGCGCAGTGCGTCTTCGGAGACGGCAACATCGCCCTGCATCAGTTCAAGCTTCGGGTGCTCCAGATCCAATTCTGCGCTGCGATACAGCGCCCGTACCTTGCAGCCTTGGTCGAGCAGCTGACGCACCATATTGCGGCCCAGAAAGCCCGCCGCACCGGTGACCAGACATAAACCTAAAGCTTTACTGCTTGAACTCAATTGAGCTCCTCCGTATCAATATAAATGCCGTCTTCGCGCTCTTCGCAGGGGAATGAGCGCACCGGTGCCGGTGCTTTGCCGACCGCGATGAGCTTACGTGCCCAGAGCGGCGCGGACACACCGGCAATACCCTGCACCCAATCCAGGTTTTTGCCGGTGCAGATATCAAAGCGCGAACGATGGAAGGGGCAGACCAGCTCATTGCCATCGAGCTGTCCTTTCGCCATCGAAAAACCCAGGTGGGAGCACTTGTTTTCGACCGCGTAAACCGCGCCCTCGACACGTGCGAGCAGAATGCCGACACCGGCGTGATCAATCAGCCTTAGCTTGCCTTCCTCGACCGCTGCACTATCCACAATCCGCAGCATCGCCATTACAGCAAGCCCCACAGCAACAGCCCCCACAGGGCGGTAAGAAAAATCAAACTGCCGCCGAAGACAAAGAAGCGGCGGCTGACATTATTGCCGCCCAGATGTATAGCGGTATGAACATAACGCGCGGCGACATAGAGCCAGGCGATGACCACTGTTGCGGTCGTAACCGTGGCGGTGGTGTATAAAAATAAGACCGCGATATGAAACAGCGGCGGCACTTCAAAATGATTCTGCACGTGCCGCATCAGCAGGTGCAATCGCTCCGGCTGCGCACCCTCGGTATATGTCCGGTAAAATTTGATACTGACATCGCCAGCGTGAATGCCGCGGTACCGCGCAATTCCCATGCTGAAAATACAGCCGATGGTGAGCGCGAACATAGCGATAGACGGATAAATAATGGCGCTGCTATTCATGACAGGTCACCGGCGCCGGAGCGGTTATTCCAGCGGCGTATAGGCTTCGGTAGTAAAACGGGGGGTGCAGATTGCCAGAAAAACCAGATCTTCGGAACCCGTATTGCTGATCCGCTGCCGGCAACCCGGCGGAATGATCACCGTATCGCCGCTGCTGACCGGCGCCGGCGGCAACTCGCCGATTTCGACACTGCCCCGACCCGAGTTGATGACGTAGCGCTCGGTGGTTCCCTGCAAACTATGCCAATGAGTGGTCGCACCCGGCCGCACCCGGGCCCGGGCGACCGAAACCGCAGGGTCATCGGCGTCATTGCTCAATTCAAGAATGAAGCAGCCTTCGTCAAACCAATACTCATCGGCTTCGACGCAATGCCTGATCAACGGGCGGTCCAAGCCACCTCCACAAGGCAGCGCTGCGCCTGCCAGACACTGCCTTCAAACAGTGCGCCCGGCGGCACCGGCCCGACGCCGGCCGGCGTACCGGTCATCAGCAGATCGCCGTCTTCAAAACTGAGGAATGATTTCGCCTCGGCTAACAACTTCGGCGGCGGGTTAATCATCAAATCGCAGCCGCCTTTCTGCACGAGACGGCCGTCGATTTTCAACTGCACCCATAGTGCACTGGTATCGCCGTCAAACGGCACAAATTCGCTGTATAAACCGGCGCCGTCGAAACACTTGGCGCGCTCCCAGGGCAGACCTTTGGATTTGAGGCGCGACTGCAATTCACGGCGCGTGAGGTCAAGGCCAAAGCCGACACCGGCCAGCTTCCCCGCTTCGATCAGGAAAACGATTTCAGATTCGTAGTGGTGGGCTTCGCCGTCGCCGGCGACCAGCTCACCACCGATCGCCGAATTCGGCTTGATAAAGAAAACCGGCTCATCAGGAATTTCATGACCCAGCTCTTCGATGTGGGCGACAAAGTTCTGACCGGCACAGACGATCTTGGAAGGTGCGATCGCGCTACCGCGCCATTGAACCGTATGCATGAGCTTACTGAATCAGAATTCTTCGAGTAAGCGGCCGTGACCGGTAATGCGGTCTTCGATACCGCTGGCGCGCAATGCATGCCAGATGGTCGCGACGTTGATGGGAATCATCGGCTTCTCCAGCCAATGTTCCAGTGTCGGAAATACATCGATAGTCGAAAGATTGGTGCCGCACTGAATAATCGCCTCGACATCATCGCCATCGGCTTTTTTGACCGCCGCAATCACTTCGGGAATGGTGACTTCGGCAATAGAGGTGGCCGATGCACAGTTGAGGCCGACCACATGCTTCACTTCGTAGCCGATCTCATCAAAAAACATACGCACATTGTCGTCGCCGACCGGCGGATAAGGCGTGATGACAGAAATCTTCTTAACGCCGAAATTATCGAGCGCCATCCGGGTCGCGCCGGCACCGGAGGTCATACCCAGATCGCCGATTTGCGATTGAATAGCGCCTTCAAACTCGATATTACCGGCCATTCCGCCCCAGAAGGTTTCGGCACTCATACCCAGCATCAAATGCGTGATCTGCGCGGTCATGACGTTATCGATGGCAGGGCTCATGTCCTCGCGCATCAATTCAAGAAAGCGCTCAAACACTGTGTTGGCATCATCACCGGTTGCCTCACCCTCTTCGGCCCAGTTACGCAGCCGAATCAGGAAGCGCGACGGATGCCAGGTAACGCCGTCAAGACCGAATTTTTGCAGGTCGTATTCGACACCGGTATTGGTTGAAGGAATCAGAACACCGATGCGCGCGCGTTTTGCCAGCTGGTAATTGTCCACGTTTAAACTCCCATATCCGCGAACAAATCGCGCTTGTTAAATCCTGCAGTCATAAAGCGTCCGAACGCCTTACCCGTTGTCAGCCATGCGACTTTGGCGCCGTCTTTATCGGCAGCCAGTACTTTGTCGGCCAGCCATGGCGTCACTGTTTCAACCTTGTCGCCGAGAATATTAAAAATGCGCTTTGATTTTTCCCAGTCCGGCGAGCTGGTGTCGTAGTCACCCACCAACAGGTCGGTGACCACAATGCCGGGGCTGAGCGTGCAAACCTGTACGCCGGTGTCCGCCGCATCCTTGCGCAGTGCCTTGTTCAAATAATTAACTGCGCGCTTGGTTGCGCCATAAGCGGCCATACCCGGCTGTACAGCACCATTGCTGCCAAAGCCTTCCATATTCCAGATCTGGCCGCCGCCCTGCTGTTTCATGCCGGCCATCACCACCTTGTTGGCGTACAGAATGCCGGTCAGATTGGTATCGACAATCGCCTTCAGCTGCTCTGCGGACTGCTCGAAGATCGGCTTGCGCGGAATACTCATACCCGCGTTATTGATCCATACGTCAACGCTGCCGAAAGCTTCCATGGCGCAGCGCCACAGGCCTTCGAGCTGATCGATTCGGGTAATATCGCAGGCGACGCCGGCAGCGCGCTCACCCAGCGCCGCGACAACTTCGTCGACCTGCGCCTGATGGCGACCACTGACAACCACATTGCAGCCGCGCGAATGGAAACTTTCCGCCAGCCCGCGGCCGATGCCGCGGGTACTGCCGGTAATGACGATTGTTTTCATTGTGAATCCTGTTGCTAAGCGACTTCGCCCTGCTCAACCGCAGGCTTTGTGACCGGAGGGACCAATGGCACCGACTCCATTACCCAGCGCAGATCAGCGCGCTCGCGCCGGGTCGGCGACGGAATCGCAAATGCCTGCCGTCCGGCTTCCGCAGCAACCGCTTTGGAGTCTATCTGCCAGCCATGCTTTTCAATCAGCGTACGGCGCGCCTTGCGGAAGGCGCTCATAAAGCGATCGTCTTTCACTGACAGTTCGTGCGCCAGATTTTCCGGCAGATAGTTAGGCGCGGCGTTTTCAATAATGACCTGATCTTCGCGGAAGATTTTACGCAAGCGCTCTTTCGAGCCCTTATCGAAAATCGGGTGTTTGACGAAGCTGCGCAACTGCACCGCAAAGGTTCGGGTGTTGTGCTCATCCACCGGGGTATTGGCGTCGAACATAATCAGATGCATTCTCGGATTCAGGTTGATCTGAATACGCACCACCATACCGCTTAAATACCACTCGGGAATGGTTTCTGTGGGCTGCCGGTCGCCGCGAATCAATTTGCGCCAGTTCAGGAAACCGCCTTTTAATTCAGGCGGGTACTGCTCGTTCCAGGAAGCGCCGTGCCACTCCTCAATCTCGACCTTCTTGATGGTGTTTTCCTGAGCGGTTTCCTCGTAGCCGAACATCGGATGCACAAAAGAGGCGTGCGCAATATCAATACCGTTCTCGACGACCCGCGCGGCTTCGCATTTCCAGTTCCACTCGTCATGCAGGGCGCGATAATTTTCGGTGTCGCCGTATTCGGGAAAGGGCGGTATCGGAATGCGCTCGCTTTCGGGTTGGTCTCCCATAAATACCCAGATCATGCCGTAGCGCTCTTCCGTGGGATAAGCATCGACACGGGCGCGGTCGGGGATCGCAAAATCACGTCCTTCGGACGGGATGAACTCCACCTTGCCTTCACCGTTAAACTGCCAGCCATGATAGGGGCAGGCGACACAGTCACGGATGGTGCGGCCGCCGGAAAGCGAGCCGCCGCGATGAATGCAGACATCACTCAGGCAATTAACTTTGCCCTGCTGATCGCGGAAGAGTACAAAGTGCTGACCGAGCATTTTGACCTTCACCGGTTTGTCGGTCACCGCGTCAGACCACTCAGCGACGTACCATAAATTTATTAACATGCTTGTTCTCCGTTGGCAGGCCTGTTCACGACCGCAATTGTTATAATAGTATAACAATAGGCCTTAGTAAATTCCGGACTTATTTTATGGCGCTACTGCACCGCTGGCTCCTGACTCATGGCACCGGCAGGAATGTAACACTCGCTGTCGTCGCGGTATGCGTCCTGTTCGCCGCCTTCGCGCCGCTGATCCTCTGGTTTCAACAGCAAACCGCAGGATTTATGCCCTTCGACAACCAATTCCCGCTCACACCGGCGATGATGGCCGAGCAACTCCGGCACTATACCGACGGATCGCGGGGATATTACGCCGGCTTCGCTGCCGTCGACATGCTATTTCCACCGGTATTCTCATTGTTCTTCGCATTACTCTGGGCCTGGCTGCTCCGCGGCGCGCCCGCCAGCCAGCCGATTCTCGCAAATAGGCTGCTGTGGCTCCCCTTTGTGAGTGCCGGTTTTGACTGGATCGAGAATTTCGGCAACATCTGGATTATTTACGGTGCCGGACCGGAACCCGTTTATCTGCTTATGCTGGCTTTTAAATACGCCAAGTTATGCGCGGTTGCTATCAATATCGGGGTAGCAATCTGGCTCGCAGGGCAACGCCAGCGCGCTGATTGACCGATTTGAACTAAACATATATCATTATATCTTTTGTGGCCCGACGGGGCCTTTTCCGGACCAAAATCTATGGCGCACATAACAAAATCTATCGATGAATTAGTTGCTGAAAATGCCGGTGTCGACCGCCAGGCGACCTTTGAGCAACTCTGGGCAATCAACACCGAATTATTCGAACGGGTGAAAGCGCGCTTTGACATCACCCTCGATCCCGGCTGTGAAGGCCTGATGCCTTACACCGGTAAAGACGGTGCCGAAGGTTACCTGAGCGCCTGGAGCGGACCGGAAATTGACTGGCTGATCTTCAGCTGGACCGGCAATCCAAAAGCCAGCTTTACCAATATGCACCTGACGATCAATCTCGGCCCGCATATCGACGCGCCGCATTTCGGCTTTGCGCTGGGCACCACACCCGACCTGTTTTTCTATCAGGATTTCATGCCCCGCCGCGACCTGTGGACCGATCCCGCCTACGCCGAGCAGTACTGGGATGGTGCGGCCAACGACGCCTATATTGAAATGGAGCGCCACGAACAGTTTCAGCATTTTATCAGCCGCCACATGTACACCCGCGTCGCGCAGTCGCCCTGTAGCCTCGTTTACGGCGCGCCGGTCAGCGATGCCAATGTTGAAGACCTGCGGAAAATCTCGCACCAGCAACTCGACCTCTGGTTCGGGATGCTGGATCGCGCCACTAAAATCCCCGCGGAGCAACAGGTCGCCCAAGCCGAGCGCGACCTGATGATACGGCGCACCATTACCGAGGGTGACCCGGCCAATATCGTCGTCGAAGGCCTGTTCGGCAAAGAACTTTCCGACCGACTGATCGCTGCTCTTTGGGGCCGGGATCGCAAACTGCCGCGGCCGCTCGACGCGTGACCGGCACAACTGCAGGGCCGGCGGTTCGCGCTTTTTTTGAAGCTGTTACCGTCGACGGTGCGACGGCACCCTACGACCGTATTCAACTTAAAATTTACTACCCGTCGGCACCGGAAATGTCGATGGACGAAGTTAATATGGGGCTGGTTCCCGCCGATGCCGGGCGCGCACCCTTCCCGATCGCGATCATGATGCCGGGCACCAATGTGCCGATGGAAAGTTATAGCTGGCTCGCCACGGCACTGGCTGAACGCGGTATTGTCACGGTGCTGTATAGCTGGATTAAAGAAGACATGCCGGGCTTTGTCTGCCTATCGCCCGGTATCGATCTCGCCTATATGAAGCCGGACACCTACGGCTCGGCACCGATGGCCTCGGCAGTGCCATCGATATTAAAAATGCTGAAGCACCTCAACAACTCCGGCATATTAGCCGGTTTACTGGACGTCGATACCGTGTTCTTCGGCGGCCACTCCGCCGGCGGCAGTGTCGCGCTGCTTAACGCCAACCGCGAATGGTTCCCGCAGTTGTGTGGCGTATTCAGCTATGCCGCGCATAGCGGCGCGTCCACCATGCTCGGCTTTGCCGAAGACACGATGCTGCAGCTCGCCTCCAATGTGCCAATGCTGTTAATGGCCGGAGACCGCGACGGCGTTATTGCGGCGAGTAGCTTTCGCTATGGCGACAGCGACGAGACTGCCGGCGCCTGTGCGCGTATCGACCGCACCTTCAATAATTCGATTACCAGCGAACGCGGTGATGCCTTCCTGATGCATGTCCGCGGCGCCAATCATTTTTCCTTCACCCACCCCTGCGACCCCAGTACCGGTCGCGCGTTTCTCGACTGGCCGGTGGAAGGTGATGAAGACACTATCCGCGCAGATATGGCGGCGGCCATCGGCGGATTTATTGCACACTATGCCGCTGAGCCACACGACAACTGGATTCCGGAAAACCGCCCGCAGCTGAGCCTGCAAGCAAGCAAATAAACAACTTAGACGCCCGAGGACAACCACATGAGCGACAAACAACCAAGTGAATGGCAAAAAAGTATCGAGGGCGAATGGCACGGCTTCCCTTCGGTGTACGCACCCGACGGCACCCATGTCGGGGTCAACAAAGTAGCCCGCGCCTCGGTGTTTGAAGATGGCCGCACCACCTACTGGATGCGCACCGATTTCGATGCGGTCGGTCCGCTCGCCAACCGCTTTGAAGGCGGTGCAATGGAATTCGGGGTTATCGACAGCGACGCCGACCGCGTCTATACCGGTCCGGATTTTATCGGCTCCGGACGCCCCTTCGGCCCGCTGGTGGATTCAAAGTATTTTTCACCGGGCTGGAATACCGATCTGCGAACAATCAACCACGTCATTGCCGAGCGCGGCGTGCAGGTTTACTCCTCACAACTATTCGAAGCAGATACCCTGGTTGCGGTATTCAACGGCCTGTATGTACAGACCCACGACCACGACACCAACCCTGAAACCCAAAAAATGGTTGCGGACTTTCTGGAGAACGAAAAGAAAGTCGGCAAGAAGCCCTTTGTCCTGCCGCAAAAACATGCCGGCACCTGGACCGGTGAAATGGATGTCTACAACGTCGCGCAGGAAAAAATCGGCGTCAACAAAGTGACCATCAACTACACACCGCTGACGCTGCTGCGCGCCCGCATGGATGTGAAAATAGAAGGCGTAATCAACCGCGAGTTCAGCTACGAGCGCAGCCGCGTTGAAAACCATCACCAGTATCACGGCCCGGATGTATACGGTAACGGCGTCGCCTATGGCCGCTACCTGTACAGCGTGCAGCACTTCTACGGCGAAGCCAGCAAGTTCTGGAGCCGCGATGTTCTGCTCGATGCAGAGAACAACCTGTGCAGCATGTGGCAGTTCTACGATTCGCAGCAGGAGAAATACACCACCTTCGGCGTGCTCGACTGGACCGAAGGCGCGAAGGTACTCAAGCCGCAGTACGTAGAGCGCTAGACGCTTGAAGCTGACATTGTTCGGCGCCACCGGCGCGGTCGGCAGCGAATGCCTGAAGCAGCTTATCGCCGCCGGCCATGAAATCACGGTAGTCGTGCGCAGCGCGGCAAAGCTCGGCCTTGTGCCCGGAAATGTCACCGTGATCGAAGGCGATGCACTGTCGGTGGATATCGTCGCAAGCGCGATCAATGCTGACACCGATGCGGTGCTGTTTGCCATCGGCGTCGACAAGCAGTCTCCGCAAAGTCTGTGCACCGATATCACCTGCCATATTCTCAACGCTTTACGAGCTAACGCACGCGGCCGCCTGATCTGGTGTGGCGGCGGCAGTACGCTTGTGGCTGAAGACGATGTGACTTTCGGCGCAAAATTCGTGGTCAAATTTTCAGAGTGGTTTCTGAAGCTGCGCCACTTCGACAAAGAACACCAATATCAGCTGCTGGATGCGAACCGTGATGTCGAATGGGTCGGGGTGCGACCGCTGCAGATGTTTGACGGCCCACACACCGGCCAATACCGCACCGGTTTCGATAAATTCAGCGGCATGTCCAAGATCAGCTTTGCCGATTGCGCCGACGCTATGCTGACTATGCTGAATAGCGATCAATGGCTCGGTAAGGCGCCGATCATTCAATACTGACGCACTACGTTTAGATTTGCCGGCGGCGGTGCTATCGTTGCCCGCCCGAACATCCGAGCTTTGAACGCGATGGAATCAACCACCGCCAGTATCTCCGCAACAAACACCACAGCTATCGATGGCTGGTTAAACGGGCGCAGCCTTGACGACTACCGGCGTGAGCTCGACCAAACCGGCTATGTAATATTTCCCGATGTGCTCAAACCGGCAAAAATCGCCGCCCTGCGGCAGGCACTAGCACCCTACCTCGCGCCGGAAAATCCGACCGGGCGCAACGATTTTGAAGGTGTCAAAACCCATCGGGTCTATGCGCTACTGGCTAAATCGCCGGTGTTTGCCGAACTGGCAACACAGCCGCTGGCACTGGCATTTGCCGAAGCAGAACTGGGCGCGAGCTGTCTGCTATCCGCCTGCCTTGCCATCAATCTGTACCCGGGCGAAACGGCGCAGCCTTGGCATTACGACGATGCCCACGCCGACGCGCCCCGCCCCCGCGCGTCTTTCGGTGTCAGCGCGTTCTGGGCCATCGATGAAATGACCGCAGATAACGGCGCCACCGAGATAATTCCCGGCAGCCACCTGTGGGGTGATGAAGCGCCGGCTGGTGCGATTGATGCGGCTACACTTAATAATGCGCAGCAAACGCAGATTGACGATGATCCCGGCGCCCACCCCGATGCAATAAAAGTGCTGCTGTCGCCGGGGTCGCTGATGATCACCAAGGGCACGCTCTGGCATCGCGGCGGCGCCAACCGCTCGGATAAGCCGAGGCTGATTATTACACCCCAGTATTGTGCCGGCTGGGTCCGGCAACTGGAGAATATGCCGCTTGCGGTACCGGCCGCTGTCGCTGCAACGCTGCCGCGGCGCGCGCAGGAATTACTCGGCTACTCGATTCACCCGCCCTTTATGGGCTACGTGAACGGCATGCACCCGCAGCGCACGCTAAACCCGACCCACCAAATTACTGAGTAAAAAAATGATCGACACAATTGTCATCCGTGAATTCGGCGGCCCCGAAGTATTGCAGCTTGAGCAATGTGACACGCCGAGTCCGGCCGCCGGCGAAGTGCTGATCAGGCACACCGCTATCGGCCTGAATTTTATCGATACCTACGTTCGCTCCGGCTTGTACAGCCACCTGATCACCCTACCCGGCACGCCGGGAATGGAAGCTGCAGGCGTTATCGAAGCCTGCGGTAAAGGCGTATCCGGATTCAGTACCGGCGACCGCGTGGTCTATGCCGGCGGGCCGGCGGGAGCCTACTGTGAAATGCGATCGATGCCGGTCGCGCCGCTGGTGAAAATTCCCGACGGCATCAGCGATGAGATCGCCGCCGCGGGCCTGCTCAAGGGATTAACCGCTGAATACCTGTTACATCGCACCCACAAGGTCACTGCCGGTGACACGCTGCTGGTGCATTCGGCCGCGGGCGGGGTCGGCCTGATTTTATGTCAGTGGGCAAAAGTCCTGGGCGCAACCGTTATCGGCTCCGTCAGCAGCGATGCCAAAGCGGCGCTGGCCCGCGCCGCCGGTGCCGACCATGTGATTATCTACAAACAGGAAAACCTCGTTGAACGGGTCTTGGAGATCACCGGCAATGCCGGTGTCGATGTCGCCTATGACGCGGTCGGTGCCGATAGCGTGGTGAAATCCATCGCCTGCCTCGGACAATTCGGTCACGTTATCAGCTATGGTCAGTCTGCCGGCCCGATTCCGCCGCTCGATATCGGCCTGCTCGCGCCCAAAGGGGCCAGCATCACCCGACCGACACTGTTTCAGTATGCCGGCCGCCGTGAGGTGCTCGAAGACATGGCGGCAAACTGGTTCGCGCAACTTCGCAACGGCCTGAAGGTCGACATCAATCAGACCTTTGCACTGCGCGACGCTGCCGATGCACACCGCGAACTTGAAGCGGGACGCACCAGCGGCTGCAGCCTGCTGCTGCCCTGAAGTATCAGAATTTTGAACTCACTGGATCTTGCCCGGTATCCGTTTATCCGTGGCAAATGCGACGTGCGCTTTGGAGCCGTTGCCGACAAGCTCAATACGCTATTCAGCGACAAGTTGTCGAACGGCTGTGCGGTAGCCGCTTACCGGCGTGGCGCACCGGTGTTCAGTTTGTGGGGCGGCACCACCGATCGCGACTACGCCCTGCCCTGGCAGGAAAACACACTGGTCAATGTATTCTCCGCCGGGAAACCCTTTGTCGCGGTCGCCATTTTGCAGCTGGCGGCACAGGGCTTACTCGATCTGGATGCACCAATTGCCGATTACTGGCCGGAATTTGCCGCACACGGTAAAGGTGACGTCAGCGCCCGCCATGCGCTTTGCCATCGTTCCGGCATCCCCGCGTTCACAGACCCGATACCGGATGACGATCTGTACGATTGGCACAAAATGGTCGCGCACGTCGCCGCCATCAGGCCGGAATGGCCGGCGGGAGAACGCCAGGGCTACCACGCCTTTACCTATGGCTGGATCCTCGGTGAACTGGTGCGCCGGATTAGCGGCGAGATGCCGGGCGACTATATCCGCCAACATATCTGCGCGCCGCTCAAGCTCGATTTTCATATCGGGCTCTGCGATGCCGATCTCGATCGGGTCGCCGTCGTTCAACCCAAAGACCCGGCCGCCAACAATGTACGGGCGAACACGACCGATCCCGATGCAAGGCCGACATTGCAGCAGCGGGTTTTTAACAATCCGACGACACAGCAAACAGGCTCGAACCGCCGCGTATGGCGGCAAGCACAGATTCCCGCCGCCAATGGTCACGGCACGGCGGCGAGTCTCGCCGCGTTTTACAACGCGCTTTGCGGCTATGCCGACACTGAGATTCTGAACGCGGCAGGGCGCGCGCTCTGCCGCCGGGAAATCAGTCGCTCGGCGGCAGACGAAGTCAATATTGTGCCGCTCGCGTTCAGCCACGGGTTCTTCCTCAGCAACCCGGCGGACAGCGTCGGCTTCGGGCGCGGCCGCGATTGCTTCGGCCACCCCGGCGCCGGCGGCAGCACCGGCTTCGCTGATCCCGACTATGAACTGAGCTTTGCCTTTGTCACCCGCGACCTCGGTGCCGGCTTATTCGGCGCTGGCAAAGCCGCAAAACTGGCCGATGCCATGTATCAAAGCCTTATATAATGTCCTGAAATACGCCGGTTCTGACCCTTGCACTTTCAGCGCGTAGCGTTTACAAAAGTGGCTGCCCGCCGATGCTGACCAAACTATGCCACCTGCCAATAATCCTTCTGATAATCAAATACTTACGAATATCCTCTCGGAGCTGCAACTACCCGGCAGCCGCACGGTGAAGCTCGAGGGGCGGGGCCGGATGCACTTCCGGGAGCTGCCCAACCCCGGCAAGCCGGTACTATTGTTGCTGCACGGCATGTTTGCCAGCGGCACCCTGAACTGGTTCCGCGCTTTCGAGGCGCTGTCCGAACATTTCCACATCATTGCACCGGACATGCGCGGTCACGGCCGCAGCATTCGCGGCAAACGCTTCAGCCTCGATCACTGCGCCGATGATATCGAAGCACTGCTGGAACACCTCGGCCACGACAAAGTCATCTCGGTCGGCTATTCGATGGGCGGTGCGATAACCCAACGCATCTGGGAGCGCTACCCGAAGCGCCTGGCCGGTATGGTGCTCACCGCAACCGGCTATCAGGTAAACGTCGGTATCAATCAACTGAAGATAGCGGCGCCGTTTATGACAGCGGTGGTTTCCGTCGCCCGCATCATCGACAGCGTCAGCAAGCACCCGCGCAAGGCACTGCGCAATTCACGGCTGCCATTCCGGCGTTTTGACTCCTTCGGCAAAGGCAAAAAGTCATCGCGCAAGACACCAACAGATTCTGCTTTGTTACATCTGCGCCGGGATTTACGCCGCACCAACTTCAGAGTGCAACTGGAAGCCGCGCGTGAAATGAGCAGTTATGACGGTTCCCATATGATCGGCAACATCACCGTGCCCGCAGCGGTATTAGTCACCGAGCGGGACGCTTTGTTTTCCGCCGAACACCAGTCAGAGATGGCGGCCCGCATTCCCGGTGCGAAACGGTTTTCCTATGACGGTGGCCATGTCTCCTGCACTCAGGAAGGGTTCGCGCCGGCGCTCACGGAAGCCTGTCTGCACGTTTCCGCCAGGACCCGCTAGCCCAAAAATGCAGCGTCTTCATGGCCGCGATGCCAACTTCCTGTTTCAGGACACGCCCGTCAACGGGCTGCACAGTCTGAAAATTCAGATCGTCGATCCGGCGGTCGATGAGATCAGCTATGAAGCGATCAAGGCGCATTTTTCACGATTTCTGCGCCGCGTACCGATGTTACGCCAGCGCATTCTGTATGTGCCTTTCGGGCTTCACCACCCGGTACTGGTGAATGATCCGCATTTTGATCTGGATATGCATATTAACCGCATCGCGCTGCCCGCGCCGGGCACACGTCGCGAACTCGATGAAATCATCGGTCAAATCGCCAGCGGCAATCTGGATCCCGGCCGGCCGCTATGGGATGTCTGGGTAGTAGAAGGATTGCCGCACGGCCAGATCGCCATTGTCCAGAAAATACATCATGTACTCGCCGACGGCATGGCCTCGCTCGCCTATCTGACAAAAGCTTATACACGGGACCTGCCCGGCGCAGATGTGGAAGATCATTGGCAGCCCGAGCCGATTCCCTCATCCGCCCGGCTTGTGTTTGATGCCCTGGTCGATCACGCAACAAAAGACTTTTTCAACTTGCCGGGTCTCGGCAAACTGCTGTGGCGGCGCAGCCGAAAACTTGTCCGCGCGTCAAATAAGCGGCTAGCGCCCGAAGTGAAATCCGCACTGGGCAATCTGCCGCGAACCCGCTTTAACTACGCGCTGTCGGCAAAAAGAAACTTTGCCAGCGCCACTCTGGACCTCGGTGAAACGGAACATTTAGTCGCAGAGTTCGGCGGCAGTCTGACCGATATGATTCTCACGCTGATCACCACCAGCTTGCGCAGCTACCTGACCAACTATGGCGAACTCCCCGACCGGCCGCTCGCAGTCAGCATGCCAGTAGCGGTCGATGAAAAAGGCACGACCCGGGATTTCGGCAATAACTCCGCCAATATGATGACTTTGCTGCCGGTTCAGATCAGCGACCCGATTGAACGACACCGGATAGTGCAGGAGATCAATGCTTCCGCGCAGACCAAAATCGACCTTACCGGCAACGATACCCGCGGCCGTGTCCTGCATTACGTGCCGCCGGCAGTGTGGCGCAATCTGAACGACGCACACTACCGTAAACG
>JBFJYC010000028.1:0-18566 GCA_041622815.1 Spongiibacteraceae bacterium
CCGGGTACCGCCGTTACCGCCCATATAAATTTCGGCGCTGGAAAGTTCGGTCGAACCGCCGCCGGCGCTGGCCTGTTCAAACACCATCACCTCGGCGCCTGCATCGCAGGCCTCTAAGGCCGCGCAGCACCCGGCACCGCCCAGGCCGACGATCGCGACGTCGGTTTCATAATCCCAGCCGTTGATTGCGGCGAGTTTGGTGGCTTGTGCCGGGCGGGTTTTAGTGTCGCTCATGGGGTCGAATCCTGTGGTAAAGGCAGCGCCGCATTTAAACGAATCATCGTTAGTAGCGGCAAGCCCCTTGGGGGTCATTTCCGTGGCCGTATCTGATATGCTCTCCAATCTTTTGTCACAGCCTATGTAAATAACGGGAGAAATACATGAAACTGAGCATCAACCAACCCGGTTTCGGCAAGCATGCCACCGTCGATCTGGACTTTGTGCACAAGGCTGAAGCGCTCGGTTTTGACGCGATGTGGACGGCCGAGGCCTACGGTAACGATGCAGTCAGTATGGCGGCATGGCTGCTGGCCAATACCACAAAGCTGAAGGTCGGTACCGCGATTATGCAGATGCCGGCGCGCACGCCCGCGATGACGGCGATGACCGCGATGACGCTGGATCACCTCTCAGGCGGCCGCTTTATTCTGGGTCTCGGGCCGTCGGGCCCGCAGGTATCCGAAGGCTGGCACGGCGTGCCCTACGGCAAGCCGCTGACGCGAACCAAGGAATATATCTCGATCATCCGCAAGATTCTCGCCCGGGAAGAGCCGGTGGAGCATAGCGGCGAGTACTATCAAATGCCGGTGACCGGAAAAGGTGCAACCGGTCTCGGCAAGCCGCTGAAGAGCATCCTGCACGGCAACCCGGATATTCAGATTATTACCGCTTCAATCGCGCCCAACGGCCTGGCCTGTGCCGCCGAGTGTGCCGATGGCGTGATGCCGATGATGATCGACCCGGACAAGGCGGCGGAATTGTTAAACCCGAGTCTGGATAAAGGCTTTGCCAAGCGCACCGACGGGAAAACCCGCAAGGACTTTGAAGTGATCTGCGGCGTTACCTGCATCCTCGGCGACTATGCTGAAATGAGCGGTTTTGTGAAGGGCCACCTCGCGCTGTATATCGGCGGTATGGGCGCGCGCAATAAAAACTTCTACAACGACTATGCCAAGCGCCTCGGTTTTGAAGACGCGGCGGTGAAAATTCAGGACCTGTACCTGGATGGCAAGAAAGATGAGGCGATTGCCGCGGTGCCCGACGAATTGGTCGATGCCGTGCATCTGGTCGGCCCGGAAGGGAAAATCCGCGAGCGCCTGCAGGACTGGAAAGCGGCGGGTCAGCGCGGCGACATTCAGGGCATGGCGGTGGGCGCACTGCAGCCGGAAGTGCTGGAGCTGCTCGCCGACGAAATGCTGTAACGCGGTAAATATTTCGGCGCTAGCGGGGTTTTCCCGCCGTTGTTGCCATGGCATTGGCGCCGAAAATAATCATCCGCACCATGATCACGGTTTCTTCGGTCAGCGCGCCGCGCTGCTCCGGTGTGAGTCGCGCCGCAGAGGCGCCGAGGGTGAACACCAGCCGTGTGATGGCTTTCGCCACTAACCGGGGCTCATAAATTTTTTGCCCGGTGGCTTCAACAATTCTCCCCAACTCGTCGTTTAACTCCTCTTCAAAATAGTTCAGCTCACGATCGACGGCCTCGCGGAAGGCCTCGGAGCCGATCGACATTTCCCGCAGTAGAATCTGAAGGTATTTCTGCTCGTCATCGAGCGCCTCCATAAACACTTCCACCGAACTGCGGACGCCGCCGCGACCGCTTTCCAGCCGCTTTCTCGCTTCGCGGATCGTGCCGCGCAGGCCGCGGCCCGCCTGATCGATCAAGGCCACCGCTAACTCGTCTACATCGCGGAAGTGGCGGTAGAAGGTATTGGGCGCGATCCCCGCTTCGCGGGCGATCTCGCGCAGGCTGAGGCTGGACACACTGCGGTGCGAGTCCAGCAGGCGCACCGCGGCCTGCATCAGTTCCTGCTCGGAAATAGCCGGTTTGCGGCCCGGCTTGTCCGGATCTTCATCCTGTTTTTTCTTTCGTGGGCGGCGCATGGCTGGCTCCTGACTGAGAAAGCTGCACGCTAACTCATTGTTATACCTATGTAAATACAATTATATATACGATTGTATTGACACATGTAAATACAATTGTATATTATTGCGTCATTGCAGTATGACACGAGGAGAAAAAAGCGATGCAAAGCTTCCAGACACTGAGTAATACCCTGATAAGGCCGTTGATCAATCCGGCACAATTCGATTTCTGGGCCCAGCAGTTCGGCTCGACCCGCGCCTGGCAGCGCTGTTTCGCGCGTGTTGTCGCCGTGACCCCGGAAGGGCGCAACACCAAAACGCTGACCCTGAAAGCCAACAGCAATTGGCAGGGATTTGTCGCCGGCCAGCACTGCAATGTCACTGCGGTCATCGGCGGCCGCAATATCAGCCGCAGCTACAGCCTCAGCAGCGATCCGGCTGACGGCCGCAGGCTGCAGATCACGGTGCGCCGGGAATTCGGTGGTCTGATGAGCGAGTACCTTTGTAATGAAGTGCGCGTGGGTGAGCGCCTCGAACTGGGTGCTGCTTTCGGCGACATGGTGCTGCCCGCCCGCACGCCCGCACATCTGTTGTTGCTGGTTGCCGGCAGTGGCATTACGCCGGCGATGAGTATGGCGCGCACGCTGGCGCGGCAGGGCATGTCTTCGCCGGTGACGCTGCTCTATTGGGAGAAAGCCGCCGAAGATTTTAATTTTACGGCGGAGCTCGAGGCCATCGCCCGCGAGCACATCAATTTTAATCTGCAGCTGATCACCACCCGTCGGGATAACGGTAATCCGTTGCACGGTCGTGTCACTGACGCGTTGCTGACACAGATTCCGAATATCGATTCGGTGGACCAGGCATTTACCTGTGGCTCCGCCGGATTTGTAGACAAGGTAAGCAATATTTGTAGCGCGCGCGGTGTTGCACTCATGAGCGAAGCGTTTACCCCGCCCGCGCAGGCTGCAGAGCAAACAGAGCTGGCGGAATACGACGTCTATCTGCGCGGCCGCGATCAGCATTTGCGCGTGAACAACCAGATTTCGCTGCTGGAACAACTGGAGAGTGCGGGGGTGGCCGTTCCGTCCGGTTGTCGACAGGGAATTTGCAATACCTGCGTTTGTCCGCGCAGCGCCGGCACTACCACCGACATTTTTAGCGGCGTTACCGATGGTGAGCCCGGCCAGCAGATCCGTTTGTGTGTCAGTCGCGCTGCCGGCAATCTTGAACTGAATATTTAGGAGTATTGAAATGACTAACTTAAAAAGCCGTGCGCTGAGCGCCGAAGAACTCGCCGCATTCGGTTCGGAAATTGAAACTTTGAAGCAGCGTGAGCTGCGCGATGTCGGTGCCGTTGATGCGCGATATATCCGCCGCATTGTTGCTGCGGTGCGTTACACCGAAGTTGCCGGTCGCGGATTGTTGTTTCTGAGTTTTATTCCGCCGTTTTGGTTGCTGGGCACGTTGTTGCTGGCGCTGTCAAAAATTTTGGAAAATATGGAGCTCGGTCACAATGTCATGCATGGTCAGTATGACTTTATGAACGAGCCGTCGCTGAATGGCAGTACTTACGAGTGGGATATTGTCGGCACATCAGACAACTGGCGCGCCAGTCATAACCATATGCATCACACCTATACCAATATCAAAGGTATGGATGATGATGTGGGTTATGGCTTGCTGCGCTTGTTCCCTGAGCAACGCTGGTCACCGATGGCCTTATTCCAAACGATTTACGCCGCTATTCTCGCGCTGTTGTTTCAGTGGGGTGTTGCAATTCAGGAGTTGCAGCTCGGCAAGGTCGCCAAAGGCCGCAAGTCATGGGCGGAGATTCGCGAACAGTTAAAGCCGGTTATGCGCAAGGTGAACCGGCAGTTGATCAAAGACTATCTGATTTTCCCGTTATTGGCCGGTCCTATGTTCCTGAGCGTGCTGGCTGGTAACTTTGTTGCCAATATTTTGCGCAGCCTCTGGACCTTTATGATTATTTTCTGCGGTCATTTCACTGCTGATGCCGAGGTTTTTCCGAAGTCGGTGCTGGATAATGAATTACCGGGCCATTGGTATCTGCGCCAGTTGCGCGGGTCTTCAAACCTGAAAGGCGGCAAGCTGTTTCATATTCTGTCGGGTAATCTGAGTCATCAGATCGAACATCACTTGTTTCCGACGGTACCGGCGCGCCGCTACGCCGCGATGAGTGTGCAGGTGCAGGAAATCTGCGCGCGTTACGGTCAGAACTACAACAGTGACTACCTGCACAATCAGTTCGGGCAGGTCGTGTGGCGCATTATCCGGCATTCGTTTCCGTCTTCGCCCAAAGTACTGTCAGCTTAGTGACGCAACCGCCGGCTAACTCTGCGGAGATTGGCCAGCGGTTGCTGCGATTCGTTACACTGCGCGCTCATTTGCAGAGTTCGTGCCATAAAGGATCGCCCCTATGTCTGATAGCCGCTTATATGATGTTGTGGTTTACGGTGCCACCGGCTTTACCGGCAGCCTGATTGTTGAATACCTGCTGGAAAAATACCGCGACAGCGATCTGAAGTGGGCAATGGCCGGCCGCAGTGCTGAAAAACTCGCCGCGGTGCGTGATGAACTCGGTGCGCCTGCGGATACGCCGCTGATTGTGGCCGACAGCGGTGACGCCGAAGCCCAGCGGAAGATGGCGGCGCAATCCCGGGTCGTTATCTCCAGCGTCGGCCCCTACCAACTTTACGGTACTGAATTGGTTGCCGCCTGTGTCGAGACCGGCACCGACTATGTCGATCTTTGCGGCGAGCCGCTGTGGATGCGCGACATCATTGAAACCTATAGCGAGGCCGCCGAAGACAGCGGCGCGCGCATTGTTCTGAGTTGTGGTTTCGACTCGGTCCCCTTTGATCTCGGCGTTTTCTATCTGCAGTCGCTGGCGCAGGAAAAATTCGGCAAGCCGCTGTCGCGTGTGCGTGGCCGGGTCAGGGCGATGCGCGGGGAGGCGTCGGGCGGCACAGTTGCCAGTATGGGGGCAACGATGGAGCGGGTGAAAAAGGATAACTCGCTGATAGAAGCTTTGCAGGATCCGTTTGTACTGACCCCCGGGTTTCAGGGCGCAGAGCAGCCTTCGGGTAACGACCGGGCCTATGAAGAAGATATCGACAGCTGGGTTGCGCCGTTCATCATGGCGGTGATCAATACCCGCAACGTGCATCGTTCCAACGCGTTGCTCGGGCACCCCTGGGGTACAGATTTTGTCTACGACGAAATGCGTATGACCGGCCCCGGCGAAAAAGGTGAGGCCGCCGCAAAAGGTAAAGATAAGTCATTCAATGCCGACAAGTTGCCGGCACCGGGAGAGGGCCCCGACCGCGCTGAGCGCGAGGCCGGATTTTACGATGTGCTGTTTATCGGCGAGACGGCGGACGGTGAAAGGCTTTGCGCCAGTGTTGCCGGTGATCTCGATCCCGGCTATGGCTCGACATCGCGAATGATCGCGGAGGCCGCGCTGTGTCTCGCCAAAGATAAACTCGAGACCAAGGGCGGCGTCTGGACGACGGCGCCGGCGATGGGGCACGCCCTGATTAAGCGCTTAGTAGGCAACGCAGGATTGCGTTTTAACGCGGAGTAGGTCAAACCGATGATAGACCCTAAATACACTTCGTTTTTTTCTGCGCACGACGGCGAGCTATTCGTTGGTAACGATCCGGCACGCGGCCCCTGGGATGCCAACGGCTGTCATGCGGGTCCGGTTACGGGTTTGATCGCACGGGCGCTTGAGGGTTGTATTGCCGGCAAGCAGATAGTGCGTCTGGCGGTTGAGTTGCACCGGCCGGTGCCGATGGATGGTTTTACGATTAGCGCGGCGGAAAGCAAGTCCGGCCGCAAAGTGTCGATGGCGACTGCGGAGGTTCACGACCGCAGCGGTAAACGTGTTGCCGTTGCCCATAGTCTGCATATCGCGGTGCAGGATCTGGGGCCGCTGCCGACGACAGAAATCGCGCCGCCGAACTTTGATGATGCCGTCGTCGGCGAGTTCGCCATCGCCGCACCGCGCCACGGATTACCGGGATTTCGCGACGGCGTTGAAGTGCGTTATCCGCCGGGCGAGAAAAACAGCATCGGTCCGACCACATTCTGGATGAAAACACTGCCGCTGTTGGAAGGCGAAGTGCCCAGTCCGTTCCAGTCCCTGTGCCCGATTGCCGATTGCCCGAACGGCAGCTCACGCAATATGGAGTTGGATGAGATGGGATTTGTGAACCCGGATATCACCTTGGTGATGTACCGGCCGCCGACATCCGACTGGCTGGCGTTGGCATCGCGTTCTTTTTGGGAGCCTACCGGTATCGGGCTTGCTGAAGGGCAGTTGTTTGACCGGCTCGGGCCGGTCGCACAGGTACAGCAGACGCTGCTGCTGCAGCCGGCGTCCTAAGTCGCGCGTTTCGCCATAATTTTATTCATCAGGCCGGGTGCCAGCCGCTTAATGGTTGGCGCCATGCCACTGATGCCTTTGCCGATCACCACTTCGTCTTTACCGCGCTCAATCGCTTTGATGATTTGTGCGCAGCAGTCTTCTACTGCCATGCCTTTTTCAATATCCGGATCCTTTTCCCCGTGCCTGGCGCCGTCACCCGCGAGCGCGTTATCGGCAATACTGGTCTGAATAAATCCGGGGCATACGGTCAGGCAGTGGAGGCCTGCGGCGGCGGTTTCAGCACGCAGGGCATCCATAAACCCGCGCACCGCGAACTTTGATCCGGCATAGCCGGTGCGCAGCGGCGGCCCGACAATGCCCGCAACGCTGCTGATCACAACAACGCTGCCGCTACCCCGCGAAACCATCTGCGGTACAACAACTTTTGACAGGGCGACTACGGAAAGGTAATTCACATTGTTCAGCTGTCGATACACGTCAAGGTCGGTGTCAAGGAAATAAGAACGTTGTGAAATGCCGCCGTTGTTGACCAGTACGTCCACCGGGGGCAGGGAAGGCAGGATTTTGGCAGCGATTTGTTGAACCTGTTCCGGCTGCGCCAGATCGAGCACGACGACATGATGTTTGCCCGGCAGTTCTGCGGCAATATTGTTGAGCTCGGTCTCGCGACGTGCCGAAAGAATCAGCGTCGCGCCTTTGCCAGCCAGTTGGCGTGCCAATTCCAGACCAATGCCTGAAGTGGCACCGGTAATCCAAACAGTTTTTTGATTCCAATCAGTCATTGCAGCTTCCTGTTATTTTTTCCAAAGGCTGGATATCGAAGGCAGCTCACGCGGCAGCAGAGGTGTGTGTTCAATATACTCGCAGAGCTTTTGCAGCCCGCGCTGCCGGCACAGAGAATGTGCATGTTCGGCCTCGTCGGTACCCTGATTGATCATAATCAAATTACCGTCCTGTTTCAGGTTTCTGGCAATCGCATCGAAATAGGCCTCAGGGTCAAAGGCAGAGGCCGGCAGTTGCCAGTTGATGTGAGTGTTTTCAAATACAAACGGATACAGGCAGCTGATGACTGCCGCGGGTTGATGCAGATCGCGGAAGTCCGCAACCGTAAAGTATGTAGCGGGTAGTCCGTCGGTATAGGTCATGGCATAGTCATAGCGGCTATAGAAGTCCGGGTAGAGCCGGTATCCCTCGAGCTCAATGCCTTCAAGCCGTTCGGGGTGTAATGCCAGATGTAGCACCTTGGCGTAGTAAAAATTCTTGCTACCGATATCGATCACATCCCGATGTCTCGGCCAGCTGTCGCCGGCGGTGCTACGCAGATGATCGAGCATGTCGAGATAGAAATAGTTTTCCAGGCTGTTACGGGCGCCGAAGCTGTTTTCAAAATACGCGGCGTATTTTTTGTTCAAAGCATCAATGCGGGTTCTCTGGCCGCTTGTAAGTTGCGTAAGCGCGCCCGCCGGGCGCTCGCGATAGCCGCCGCGCTGCCAGCGGATACGATTGCCCAGCCATAGATTGATGCGGGCCCGCAGTGATCGCCAATGCATCAGATATGTGGGCCTTTTCTTTTTGTGGCGAGTGGGCAGAGTCGTCGCCTGCTGTTTCTATACATATAGCTAGATACTAACACTTACATTTAGCGCCTATTAGGCTGTTTTTTCCGCTGTTATTTCAATAAATCTAGTTGTTCGTCCGAATAGCTAATGACTTGCATAAGCTCTTAACATGCCGGGCAACCCGATCATACCGATCCGTAATTTAATTCCCCCGGTACAGCAATGAACTTACGTAAAACGATGAGCGTGTCGATATTACTCGGATGCGCAGCGGCGCTTCCCGCGCTTGCGCAGTCGCCGACCGATATCGCGATGGAAGATGCGCTGCGCTATAACCTGCGGTTCGACCTCGTATCTCTCGGCACCGATCTGGCAGATACAGCAATAGATGATGTTACGGCTGCAGTGGATGCGGCCACAGCGCTGGTTGAGGAACTGGCAGCGGCGGTAGTCGCGGCAGATCTCGCTGTCGCGGTGGCAGAGGCGGATTTGGCGGCGGCGCAAGCAGCGGCCGCAACACTTGCGGCCGCTGCTGACCTGTCAGCGGCGGCTGTGGCCGATCTGGCAGCTGCGGAAGCTGCGGCGGCTGAGCTTGCCGCAGCTTCTGCCGCGAATTTAGCGGCTGCCGAAGCCACCGTTGCGGCGTTGACCAGTGCAATCAATCTTTCTGATGCCGGGGCTGCGGAATTGGCTGCGGCTGAAGCCGCAGTCGCTGCACTCGCCGTCACGGCAGCTGCGGATCTGGTTGCGGCTGAAGCCGCCGCCGTCGATTTGGCCGCGGCTGTTGCTGCCGCAGAAATTGCGGCGAGTGAGGCTGTCGCGGCGGATCTTGCGGCTATCGCCGCGGCGGATCTTGCGGCCGATGCTGCTGCGGATCTTGCGGCTATCGCAGCAACAGAGCTTGCTGTCGCCAATGCGGCTGCGGAGCTCGCGGCGGCAGAAGCTGCGGCTGCGGATCTCGCAGCAGCGTCGTTGGCTGCTGATCTCGCACTTGCCGGTACCGCTGCGGATGAATTGGCTGCGGCGCAAGTAGCGGCGGCTGATCTTGCCGCTGCCGCGGCGGCGGCTGCGGTTGCACGGGACGAGGCCAGTGCGGCAAATCTCGCGGCTGCCACGGCGGCGGCGGCGAGCCTTTCTGCGGCGGCCGCTGCGGACCTTGCCGCTGCCGCGGCAGCGGATCTTGCCGCGGCCACTGCGGCTGATCTGGCGGACGCACAAGCCGCAGCAAATCTGGCGTCTGCAGAGTTGGCTGCTGCGGATCTGGCAGTGGAGCAGGCGACTGCGGCGCTTGCCGCTGTTGATCCTGCCGATGTGCCCGCATTGATTGCTGCTGCGGCGGTATTAGCAGATGCGGAGGCAGCTTTCGCAGCAGCTACTGACGCTGCCAGTAGCGCAGATAGTGCGCTGGCAGTCGTTTCGGGTTTATCTGATGCGGCTGCGAGCGACCTTGCCGTCGCCACCGCTGCAGAGATTGCCGCCGCCGCAGCTGCGGCGGATGATCAGGCGCTGGCTGCTGCCGCAGCGGCGGCATTGGCTAGTGCAGAAGCGGCCGCCACAGATCAGGCCGCAGCGGCGGCCGCTGCGGATCTTATCGTCGCGGATCTGACCGCCGCCAGCGTGGCTGCGGCGAACGCGGCCAGTCTCAGCGAGGCGCAATCCGTGGCAGCCTCTGCAGCTGCAGACTTGGCGGCGTCAGAAGCCGCCGCCGCTGCGGCGGCCGCAGATCTCGCGGTGATCCGAGCCGCTGAGGCCACGGCCGCCGCCGATCTCGCTGCCGCCGAGGCGACGGCAAGTCATCTCGCGGCAATCGCCAGCGGCAGTCTCGCCGCGGCGGCCGCTGCGGATTTGGCTGCAGCGCAGGCTGCGGCGGCAGATTTGGCCGCCACGGTCGCAGCTGCAGAATTGGTTTCAGCGGAGGCGACCGCTGATAGTCTGGCCGCCGTTCTGGCTGCGGCCGAAGCTTCCGCTGCAGACCTCGCCGCCGCCGCTGCCGCAAATGCAGTCGCTGCCGAAGCGGCCGCCGCAGATTTAGCGGCTGCGGTTCTCGCTGCGGATCTGGCCGCCGCTCAGGCTGCGGCTGCTAATCTTGCGGCCGATACCGCGGCGGGTCTGGCCGATGCGGCAGGCCTTGCCGCCGCTGAGGCCAGAGAAGTTGTGTCGGGCTTATCAGATTTGGCAGTCGTGGGTGAGTTGGCCGGTGTAATTAATGTTGTCGAGAATCCGCTCGTTGCGGTCGATGCTGTCACCAATACGCTCGGCACCGCATTGGATATTGTTCGCGATACGGTCGATACCACTGTCGGCCTTGCCGGCGGGGTGTTGGACGGGGTGACTGATCTGGTGGACGGTGCGCTCGGGCTGGTTGGTGACCTTGCCGGCTCTATTGTGTTGCCCGGCCTATCCGGCAGTATGAATAGCGCAGCGGGCGGCTGTACCTCCCGCGATGAGTTGACAGCGCTGCAGTCTTCTCCGGTTGTGACAGGCACGTCGGCTTTGATGGCGCCGGCACCGTCGCGGCGCTCGGAGGACTGTGTCGGCTCGGCCGGCGGCTAGACGAAAGCTTCCCTTCTTCCCTTCCCTTGACAAGCCGGCTGTTGCCACTGGACAGCCGGCGTTCTGCGTTGCTACTTTGCCTTTGTCCGGATTCGGTGCTGCGGCCGCAGCCCTATCGGACAGGAGGGCGCCAACTTGTCAAAGATCAGTTTCGTCGTGTTCGCCCTGCTGCTGTCGCAGCAGGCTTTGTCCCAGCAGCAGGCGCCAAATGATGCCGCGATTCCTTCGGTGCCGGGTACGGCCGGAGATTTACTCAACAATGCGGACGACCTGCCGGATACTGTCGGCGACAGTATCGGTGATGCAGCAGAAGGGAGCGGGCTCAGCGGTATTGTCGGGCCCGGTCTGGCGGATGATATCGGCGGCCTGATCGACAGTGTTGTCGATGTTGTTGACGATATTGTCGAGTCGGTGACGGGTGTTGTGCGCGATATCGTAGATACGCTCACCGGACTGCTGCCCGGTAGCGAGGATTCGGCGTCCGGCGGGGTGGATCTGGGTTGCGAAGCGCTCAAGGATGGGGGTGTGCTGGAGCCGCAATCAGCGGAGGATGGGAATCCCTTATTGGTTGGGCCCGGTGAGCCCGGTGGGATCGACCCGAATCGATGCGGGTCCTGAGGATTTAAACCAGCCATAAAAAACCCCGCCAGAAGCGGGGTTTTTAGTTTTCGGGCTACAGTCTAGTAGTTATAGATGACGTCGATGCCGTAGCTGCGTGGCTCGCCGTAGATCGATGCGCGATCAGCATGCGGCAGATTGTTAACCGTAGTGATCTCGTACTCCCGGTCCAGCAGGTTTTTGCCCCACAGTCCGAAGGTAAGCATGCCGTCGCCCGCGGGCATATCGCTGAGGCTGATGCGGCCGTTCCACAGGTAGTAATCACGCAACTGCAGGTCGTTGCGGTCGAAGCGGCGCACGCCGCCATCGCGGTTGTCCATATAGTTGTAGCTGATATTGACGCTGCCGCGGCCCCAGTCACCGTAGTAGAAGGTATAGTCGGCCGCCATGGTGCCCGAGTTCTGCGGCGCTGAGCCAAAGGTAAATTGGTTGGTCACATCGCTGCCGTCGGTGGGATTGGTAGCTTCGGTGATGCGGGCTTCGAGATAGGCGTAGTTAAGAATAATCATCAGATTTTCCTGCGCCATCCAGGTCACATCCGCCTCAAAGCCGAACATCTCACCCTTGCCGGCATTGGTCACCTTGGTATCCGCCACGGTGCCCTGCACGAGGAAGTTCAGCTGAATATCGGTGTATTCGCTATAGAATACATCGGCGTTGATCCGCAGGGTGCGGTCCAGCAACTCGCTCTTCACGCCCCATTCGTAGCTCAGGACTTTCTCTTCGTTGAAGCCTTCTTCAAAGCCGAAGCCGAAGTCATTGCCGTCAGACGCTGCGTTCTGGTGCGGGTCGCGGGTATTAAAGCCGCCGGATTTATAGGCTTCGATGACCTTGAAGTAGGTGTTGATATCGTCATTGATATCGTACTCGAAGGTAATGGCGAAGGAGTCATCGGCGAAATCGGCTTCGCGTTGCGAGGTGTAGACTTTTTGTGGGTTGGGGATGCCAAGGCCTTGAATAACAGGCGCGATAGCTAAGCAGGTCGGGTCCGTGCCACAACTGCTAGGATCGTTGGTCGCCTCCGAGCGGGTGCCGCTCTGGTTGTAGATATAAACGCGATCTTCGATATTTTTGAAGGCTTTACGATTATCTTCTGAGTGGCGGGCGCCGAGGGTGATGGCGAAGCGTTCATCCCAAATCGGCAATACCCAGGTGGCCTGCATAAACATCGCCAGTGCTTCGTTCTCTACTTCGTAGAAGTTGCTGGTGATATTCGCCAGACGCCCGCCGGGGAAGGTGTCGTCATCAATCAGCGATGAGAACTGGTGATGCGCCGGGCTATTGTCTTCCTCGGCTTCTTCTTTGAAGTAATACAGGCCGGCGATATAGTTCACCGCACCTTCGAAGGCGTCACCGGTAAGCTGAAATTCGTGGGAAAACTGATCCTGTTTGACCTGGGGGATGACGAGCGGGTAGTAGGTGCCATCCGGTGCTACATATTCATTAGAGTCGAGACGATAGGTGCTGCCCGGGAATGTGCCGGTAGCCGCGCCGCCGGCTAAATCAGCATAGGAGGCATCGTCCAGTGTGCGTGCCGCTGCGATGTATTTGAACTGCATGGTCTCGTTGATATCGTAGGTAAAAGTCAGCGAGTGACCGCCGATTTCAACTTGCGACTCTTCCATTGGGGCAACCGTGTTTAAGGTGTCGACAACCTTGGTGTTGTAGCCGCCATTGGCGCGGGTACTGGCAACCGCCTTTTCATCGATCAGATCGACGGCCGAACCGCGCGGCTTATTGGGGTCATTCGGGCGGTTGGGCTGGTAGGTATAGTTGTAATAGTCCAGTTTAGAAAGGTCGTAGGCATAATCCATGACCAGTGAATCGCTGATATCCCACCGCAAATCTAAACGTGCGCCCTGCACTTCGCGGTCACCCCAGTCGCCTCCGGGGCCGTCGTTGTCCTGAAAGCCATCAGACACGGTGTAGAGGTAGCTCAGTTTGGCTGCGAATGTTTCGCTAAGCGGCACATTGAGTGACGTCTTGGAGGTGAAGGCGTTGCGGTTGGATACGGTGAACTTCTGTTTAAATTCGATTTCATCAACATTCGGCTTTTTGGTGATCATATTGATCGCACCGCCGGTGGTGTTGCGTCCGTAAAGGGTGCCCTGCGGTCCGCGCAGAATTTCGATACGCTGCAGTTCGGCCACGTCCAGCGCGGTACCGGTGGAGCGGGCGACATAGGCGCCGTCCACGTAGATGCCTACTGGCGGATCCTGTGTCACCTGTGCATCAGTGATGCCGATGCCGCGGATAAAGATACGCAGCGTGGCGTTGTTAATCGGGAAGGGTTCGATGGTCAGGCTCGGGACCTTGGAGCCAATATCGCCGAGGTTGCTGATGCCGTCGGTTTCCAGGCGTTCTTCGCCGAAGGCGGTCAGTGAAATCGGGGTGTCCTGCAGGGACTCGGCCTTCTTCTGCGCCGTGACAACCACTTCTTCGAGGGCGTAGCCGCCACCTTGGGCATATACGGATGGGTTAAACAGTGCACTGACGATCAGCGCGAGCAGCGGGGTGTTGATGCGCGACATGGGTTTCCATTACCTCGAATTGTTCGGTGATTGTCTTCAGGCCGGCGGTGTAAGACGATTCCGCGAGCAAAAGGCACGAGAGGGTATCATAAAAAAAGCGCAATGTGAGGGGCATTAACTTGGCTCAGGACGCTGATTTATAGGGGTTTTTGGCAGTATACGTGACCCGCTCAATCCCCTAGCGGTGCGCTTTGATTGGCAATTTGCAGCGCTTCGAATCCGCTTGCCGCCAACGCTTCGCTGATCGCGGTGTGATTCAAGTTGAGAATCGCTGCCAGCGGCAAATCCGGAAACTGATGATCGCGCATGGCGTGTACGAATTTCAGCGTGCGAAAGGCATCAAACCACTCTTTCAGTTGCCGGCTTTTCTGGGCGCCCGGTGGCTGTGAGCAGATATTTGCCGGGATCGGCTGTTCCTCCAGCCACCAGGCGGCGATCGGGTCGCAGTCCGCCAGACCCGCGTCACCATCGCCGAATGCCGCCAGCCAGCGATTAAACGCGGCGAGCTCATCGAAGCAGGCGGGGTGATAGCTGGTGAATTGCGCCGGCGATATCAATCCGGCGATGCGCGCGCTGGCGCGGCCGGTACCGAAGGGGACGCGTTCCGAATGACGGCAGGAAAGCGCCAGTGGCGTGCCTTGCAGCTGCACGACGTCACCGAGCTTGGCCAGCTTATTCAGCAAATAAAAGTCTTCGGCCGCGGCGCGTTTCGGAAAACCGCGCACCATTGCATAGTGACTGTGATTAACCGCCAGCGTGCTGCCGACGGTGGTAAACGCCCAGGGCGAGCCGGCGAACTTCAGACCGGCGGCGTAGTAGCGGATATGCCACTCATAGAGCATGGTTGGCCACGCGGGGGCTGCGTTCGCGCCGCTTTCGCCGACATGTCTGAACGGGTAGATGCAGGCGCTTGCGGTGGCTGGCACTTCGTCTGCCGCCGCAAAATAATTGTCCGGCAAGGTCACATCGGCATCGGTCGTGTGGATCCAGGGCGATGCAATCATTCCCCTGCCGATGAGCCGCAGCGCGATATCGGCGCCGATCTTGCGCGCCAGACCGACACCTTGGTCCGCCGGCAGAGGCTCGCAATCACTGCAATGATCGACCAGCAGCAACTGACAATGGGGGTTGCGCCGCTGCAGATAGTGCCCTTTGGCGACTGCGCTGTCCCGGGACATGTAGGCTTGCCGCCACGGCAGGGCCCAGTCGGTATCGGGGTCCGAGGCCGGTCGGTTGAGCACCACGATCAGCAGGTTGTCGCCGTTTCTGAAGGCGGGCATCAATGCATCGATGCAGTCGGGGTGTTCCCGGTAAGCGGGCACGACGAGCACGTGCTGCCACTGTCCGGCCAGACCGGAATCCGCGAGGGCATCCGGCTCGGCGTAATCGGCCAGATATTTGTCCAGCGCGTTCAATGCAGCGCCGCGCGAATGGGTTGTGCCAGCATAATCTCTGCCTCCAGTGGCAGTAATTCGGTCAGGCGGTCTTCAACCTGTGAAGCCGGAAAATAAAGCGCTGCTAATTCGCTGAATTGTTGCAGGTGGCGCTGTTCGGAGCGGGCAATGGCACGGTAAAAGCGCTGCAATTTATCGTCGTTGATATGTTCGGCGATCAGCCCGAAGCGTTCCGCGCCCCGGGCCTCGATAATACCGCCAATCAGCAGCCGGTCGAGGAAATAGGCGTCGCTGCCTTTGCGCATGTGCTTTCTAAGTGCATTGACGTAGGGGTCCTGGGTGTCTGCGCGTAATGTGATATTGCGGCCGCGCATGATCGCGATGACATCGCGGAAGTGGCTCATCTCTTCGACAGCGAGGTCTGCCATGGCGGTCACCAATTCAGGCCGGTCGGGGTAGTGCGACAGCATGGAGATCGCCATGCCCGCCGCTTTTTTTTCTGCGGCCGCGTGATCCGGCAGAAAACTGTTGAAGGCGTTGAGTACGCGCTGCAGCCATTCCGGCGGTGAGTCGGCGCTGAGTGTGGCGGGCTGAGCTGCGTTGGCGGAGGTCATCATTGAGATTCAAAGTTTACCGGGTCAGGTCATAGTTTACACAGAGTACTTCTGGCAAAGCATTTAATCGCTCATCATCGATGTTTATTGGAGGACGGCGCAGTGGTTGCGTATGATTACGCTCCTTATTTCAGCTACTCTTTCGCAAAGGAAATAAAAATGGTCATCAAGCCCCGCGTGCGTGGTTTTATGTGTGTTACGACCCATCCGGTTGGCTGTGATGCCAATGTCAAACGGCAAATCGACGTTGTTAAAGCCAATGGTCCGATTGCCAGCGGACCGAAGCGGGTGCTGGTCCTGGGCAGCTCTACCGGATATGGCTTGGCATCACGCATCACGGCCGCGTTTGGTGCCGGCGCGTCCACGCTGGGTGTGTTCTTTGAAAAAGAAGGTACCGAGAGAAAGCCCGGTACCGCGGGTTGGTATAACTCGGCGGCGTTCCATAAATACGCCGAGGCCGAAGGCTTGTACGCGAAGAGCGTCAACGGCGATGCCTTTTCCGACGCACTGAAGGAAAAAGTTATCAGTATTATCAAAGAGGATCTGGGGCAGATCGATGCGGTGGTTTATAGCTTGGCGGCACCGCGGCGCCAGCACCCGAAAACCGGTGAGGTATTTAACTCCACGCTTAAGCCTATCGGTAAAGCGGTTACCCAGCTCGGCATCAACACCGACAAAGAATTGATCGAAGAAGTCACTATCGAAGCGGCCACTGAAGAAGATATTGCCAATACCGTTGCGGTGATGGGCGGTGAAGACTGGCAGATGTGGATCGAAGCACTCGATGATGCCGGTGTATTGGCCGACGGGTGCAAGACCACCGCCTACACCTATCTCGGCGAGCGCCTGACCTGGGATATCTACTGGCACGGCACTATCGGTGCGGCGAAAAAAGATCTGGATAAGCGCGTCATCGACATCCGCAAGCGACTCGCGGCCAAGGGCGGCGATGCGCGGGTATCGGTGCTCAAGGCGGTGGTGACCCAGGCGAGTTCGGCGATTCCGATTATGCCGCTGTATCTGGCGCTGCTGTTCAAAGTCATGAAACGGAAAGGTACCCATGAGGGCTGCATCGAGCAGGTCGACGGCCTGTTCCGCAACAGTCTCTATGGTGAAAATCCGCAGTACGACAGCGATGGCCGCTGCCGGGCTGACGGCAAGGAATTGTTGCCCGAAATTCAGGATGAGGTCGCCGGGCTCTGGTCAAAGGTGAGTACAGAAAACCTGCGCGAGATATCAGATTTTGCGGGTTATAAGCGCGAGTTTTTGCAGCTGTTTGGTTTCGAGGTTGACGGCGTCGACTACGATGCGGATGTCGACCCGGTAGTTCCCATCGCCAACCTGGTATGAGTGAAGCCGAGATCATTGCGGGCCGGGCGGTCACTATCGCACCGGGTGTCCGCCGGCTTACCGCCGACAACCCCGGGGTGATGACCGGCCCCGGTACCAATAGTTATTTGCTGGGCGATAAACAGGTTACTGTCATCGACCCGGGCCCCGCATTGCCTGATCACGCCGATGCGATTATGGCGGCGATTGCCGAAGGTGGCGGCGAGCTGAGCCAGATTCTGGTCACCCATACCCACCCGGATCATTCGCCCTGCACTCAGTTGTTGCTGGCGCGAAAAAAAGTACCGGTCATGGGTGCGGTTGTCGCCTCGGATGGCCGTCAGGATGAGAGTTTTCATCCCGACGCAGAACCGGAACACGGTTGTCAGTACCGGTTCGGCGAACATGCGCTGACCGCGATCCATACCCCCGGACATGTCGACAATCATTATTGCTGGCTGGATAAGGACAGCGGCATGCTGTTTACGGGCGATCATGTTATGCAGGGCTCGACGGTGGTTATCGTGCCGCCCGCCGGCAATATGAAAGCCTATCTCGCGTCGTTGAAACTGATTCTGGATTATCCGCTCACTGCCTTGGCACCGGGCCATGGCACGGTCATCGAAGATGCGGCCGCGGAAGTTGATTATCTGATCAGGCACCGTCTCGGGCGCGAGCAAAAAATTATTCAGGCGTGTATGCAGTTGCCAGTGGCGACCGTTGAGGAGCTCACACCAATCGCCTACGACGACGTCGACAAATCACTGCATTTCGTCGCGTCGTTTTCGCTGCTCGCCCACCTGATCAAACTGCAGGGGGAAGGGCGCGCAGCGCAGGACGCTGCACAGTGGCGCTGGCTGGGCTGAGCCGGCCAGCGCGTTTCCTGCTTAGAAGCGGGCTCGTGCTTCCAGATGAATGTCGCGGAAGGGTTCGACGGTTGCCCGATAGCCGCCCACATCGAGTACTGTTGGTGAGCCGATACCGATGGTGAGTTCATCGGTCAGATTTTTACCCACCAATGCGACCGACCAGTCGCCTTCGATATCGCTGATTCCCAATCTGGCGTTGACCTTGGTGTAGGCGGGCTGGATGCCGCGGGCGTCAAGATCACCCGAGGTGTAGTGCGTATCTTTATAGGACACATCGACATTGAAGCCGAGCATCAGATCGCCCGGCAGCGGGAAGGTGAATGCGCCGGAAACCGTCGCAGTCCACTCCGGTGTTTGTTGATTGGGTTTGCCGGTCAGGTCGCAGATGTCACGGTCCTGCGGATCATTGGCCGGGCAAGGGCCTTCCAGATATTCGGCCCACTCAAAATCCAGATAGGCCGCTGAGCCACTGAGCATAAACCACTCTGTCAACAACCAGCGGCCGTCGATTTCAACGCCCTTGGTGATGGCGCTGGCGGCATTGGTAACGACGAAGCCGGCAACGCCATCGAATACGCTAACCTGCATATCGTTGTACTC
>JBFJYC010000029.1:0-18492 GCA_041622815.1 Spongiibacteraceae bacterium
CGACCACGCCTGCGCTATTGCCCACAGGCTGATGCTGCAGCTCAACGCGCAAGGCATTACCGCGTACTTCAAACTCGGTCCCGGTTTCACCATCTTCAATTTCCCGGTGCCGGTACTCAGAATTCACCGCCCTGACTCGCAACGCTTCCAACCAACCGGATGTGCGCTGCCACTCACCGGCGAAGCGGGTGCGGGTCTGCTCCAGATCGATTTGGACATCTTCCTCAACGGGTACGCCGTATACCGTCTCATAACGCTCTTGGGCAAATCCCCAGTAACCCGGCTCGCCGTGGTGGCTGAAACCGACACTAGCGGCGCGGGTATCGACGGCGGAATTCGCCAGCTCTGATCCCGGTCCCGGTATTTCTATATTCCCGGCATCGCTGAGCGAGGCATCGATATTGGCGGTCCAGCGACCATCGCCCGCCTGCAATGCCAGCACCGAGTAACGACCGTCATTGCCGTTGTTCGCACCGCTCATTACACGACCGGAAAGCCCGGAAGCCGGTCTATCGGCGATGGCGTGATCGACCGTGTTTACCACCCCGCCGATCGCGCCGGAGCCGTGGGCAAGGGTTGCAGGGCCGCGCAACACCTCAATCGCTTCAGCACTAAAAGGATCAGAACTGACGGCGTGATCCGGACTCACGGTCGCGGCATCGAAAGTATCGGTCCCGCCCTGCAAAGTCTGCACCCGCGCTGCGCCGTGGCCGCGAATCACCGGGCGGCCGGCACCCGGCCCGAAGCCGCTACTATTAACGCCCGGCGTGGTTGCCAGCACATCGGCAATATTGGTTGCCAGCCGGTTCTGGATCTGGTCTTTGCCCAGCACCGTCGCCGGCGTCACCGTCTCTCCGGCCTGCTGGCGCAGCGCGCTGGCGTGCACAAGCACTTCCTCGACGATTTCTGCAGAGAGCGGAAAGGAAACAGGCAGCAGCATCGCGCCGATACCCATGATTAGTAATTTACGCATGGTAAAACCCCGTCAAACTAGCCGGGCGCTGACCTGATTCAGCGCCGAAAATTGAGAAACTTCTGAAAAAACTCAGGCGGGTTTCGGGGGCGCTCTGGCAGGGGGCAGTGACAAAAAGCCGGTGGCCGGTGCAACGGGCAGCCGCAGCGTCGCCGGATGACGGGAAATGACGAGAGTTGCTAAAGGCAGCTCAGCAACCGCGACGAAGGGATCCGCAGCGCCGGCCTGACAGGAAACGCAATCGGCCGCCGGTGCAGACGTGGCGTGCCAATGCCCCGCAAGGATCGATTGCGCCAACAGCAGCACGGCAGACAACAGCAACGCCGCCGCAAAGCGGTGCTGTAAGCCTGTCCGGAGCCGTGTGATGGTCATGCGCGGGACTTTATGCCGCCTGAACCGCTAATTCAATATCGTGCACACCGCTGCATTGATCGTTTTGATAGAGGTGCTGACGCAAGCGGATACTGTCTCCGGCGGCCTCCAATACCTTGGTCGCAACCCCGACTTTGGCCTCCAGCCGCGCCTCGGCCTGGTAGGACAGATCCGCAGTCTGCACGCGGTAAGCCAACCCGGCCCCGAACTGCTGCAGCATAAAATCCGCCAGCGCATCGTCGTAGAAACGCATCACCGACACATTATTGAGATGCCCGAGCGCATCGGTATCAGAAAAGCGCGGAAAGCGTTCGATGTGATGCCAGTCAGCCCCGGGCACTGCGACAACCCGGGGCGGGTTGCCCGCGGCTTTGATATAGCCGCTCTCGGGTAATGCGAATTGCATCAGCGCCTCGCGGTGACGATCCAGCACTGGCACAGGGCGGCCGTCGCTGATGCACACATTGACCGCTTCACCCTGCGCCACCAGCGTGTCGCCGGAAAACAGGGCGGTGGCGGAACAATAAGAAGTGTTGCCGACCCAGCGGATACCGGTGGCGATCAGCAGATCGGCGGGATAAGCCGCGCCCGTAAACTCCTGCATATAGATGCGCGCCAGAAAACCGCCCAGGTCGTCGTCAACCGCGCTATAGCCGGCCGCGCTGGCAATCAATGCAATGCGGGCATCCTCAAAGCAGCGGGCGATGCCGCAATGCGACATTTTGCCGTGACTGCCGACATCGCTATGCCGCAGCGATTGCGATATCTGCTTCGGAAATTGTTCTGGCGCAAGATGTTGCGGGCTTTGGCCCATTCTGTGGTTCCCTGTCTTTTGAGGACGCGCAGAATAGCGCATCATCTCCCGACGATCAGCAGAGCGAACAAAATAATGAGCCAATGGAACAATCAGGTGGCGGTCATCACCGGCGCCGGCAGCGGTATCGGTGCGGGCCTGGCGATGCATGCGGCGCGGGCCGGCATGCAGGTCATCGCAGCCGACATCGACAGCAACGGCCTCGCTGCGCTGCGTAAAACACTGGCAACAGAAGGCCTGACGATCCGCTGTGAAAGGCTGGATGTTTCTGATGCCGGCGCTGTCGATGCGCTGGCGGAGGCGGTATTTTCAGACTACGGCGCGGTCAATCTGTTGTTCAACAACGCCGGCGTGCTGGTCGACGGCAAGAGCTGGGAGCGGGAACTGCGCGACTGGCGCTGGATTCTGGATGTGAATGTTATGGGCGTTGTGCATGGCATTCACAGCTTTGTACCGCGCATGCTCAAACAAAATCAGCCCGGGCGGATTATCAATACCTCATCCATCGGCGGGCTGCTCGCCGGCACCGCATTTTTAGCGCCCTATCAGGGCACCAAACACTGCATCGCCGCCATCACCGAGTCGCTATACGGCGAGTTGGCACAGGAACCCGGCGAGATCACGGCGTCGCTGCTGTGCCCCGGTGAGGTCGCCACCGGCATCTGGGAGTCAGAGCGGCACCGCGAACGCGACGAGCAGAACAGGCTCGGCAGCGAAGCGGAGCAGCAGTTTCACGAATTCTTTGTCAGCTCGGCAAAGACCGCGATGTCGCCGGAAACCTTTGCCGGATTGGTTTTCGAGCGCATCGAACAGAATAAATTCTGGATAACACCGAACCCGGAGTTCAAACCGATTTTTGAAATGCGGGTACAGTCCATTATGGATGAGGAAAACCCGCTGGTTGTCACCGATATGGATATGTAAACGGAAACTCCAATGCCCGAATATAACGACCCGCTATTCGATTTCACCGGCAAAGTCGTGCTGATTACCGGCGGCAGCCGCGGCCTCGGTTATGAAATGGCAAAGGCGTTTGCTGCACGCGGTGCGGACCTGATTATTACCAGCCGCAAAGCCGGAAACTGCGAAGCCGTAGCGGCAGAAATCCGCGGCATGGGACAAAAGGCGCTGGCCTATGCTTGCCACGTCGGCCACTGGGACGAACTCGACGGACTGGTTGACGCCGCCTACGACACCTTCGGCAAGGTCGATATACTGATCAACAACGCCGGCATGTCGCCGGTCACCGCAACATCCGCCGATGTCAGCGAAGCACTGTTCGACAAAGTCATCGGTGTGAATTTCAAAGGCGCGTTCCGGCTCAGCTCATTGATCGGGCACCGCATGGCGGCAGGCGCCGGCGGCAATATTATTAACATCAGCAGCAGCGCCGCGATCCGCCCGCTGCCGCAGGCGATTCCCTATGCCGGCGCGAAAGCCGCCTTGCGCGTCATGGGCGAGGCCTTCGCCGCGGAGTTCGCCGGCAAAGTCAGGGTCAATACCATTTCCGCCGGCCCGTTTCTGACCGATATCAGCAAAGCCTGGCCGCAGGAAATGCGCGAGAGCATGCATTCCGCCGTCGGTCGTCCCGGCAATCCGGATGAAATTGTGACCGCGGCACTGTTTCTGGCCAGCGCTCATTCGTCCTTTGTCAGCGCCGCCATGCTGCGGGTCGACGGCGGGATCTACTGACGATGCTGCGCCGGCTTGCCCTACTGACCACCCTGACACTGCTGACCGCTGGTATTGCGGGTTGTGTGTCTCACACCTCGACCACCCCTCCGGATAGCGCGCAGCTTCCGCCCGAGGAATTTGAGATCGCAGGCCGGTTTGAAAATCTGCGCTACACGCCAGAAGGCTGGCCGCAAACCTTAAATGCAGATTTGATATTGCCGGAGCGCGATGGATTGTTGCCGGTGGTGATCACTATCCACGGTGGTGGCTGGGCGCGAAGGCACCGCGGCGATATGGATAGCACCGCAGAATTTTTGGCGCGCCACGGTTTTGCCGTGCTGAATATCAGCTACCGCTTTGCGCCGCAGTTCACCTATCCTGCGCAGCTACAGGATGTGCAGCAAGCGCTCAGCTGGATACGCGATAATGCCGGTCAATACCGGCTCGACATCTCCCGCATCAATCTCTGGGGCTATTCATCCGGTGCACATCTCGCCACGCTCACCGCCAGTCGCAGCCCCGCCGAAAACGGCGTGTTCATCCGCGCAGTAGTCGGCGGCGGCACGCCGGCTGATTTACGCAAGTACCAGGCCAGCCCGCTGGTCAGCACCTTCATGGGCGGTCAGCGGGACGAGATGCCCGAGCGCTATGCAGACGCGTCACCGGCAGCCAACATCGAACAACACCAGCCACCGGTTTTTCTTTACCACGGCAAACTCGACACGCTCGTTAAAGTGGATCAGGCGCAGGACTATTTCGACGCCCTGGTCGCTAAAGGCGTCGATGCCGAACTGCTCATTCAGGGCGCCCGGGAACATGCCACAATGTTTGTACTCGACGGTGTCGCAAAACAGCACGCCCTGCGATTTTTACACCGCCAAAGCCTGTAAAAGTCACCTCCCTGAGACCGGGCTTCCGGCCCTGCAGAACTCAGAAATCCCGATTTTTGCCCTCCCGAGTACATCGGATATTGAAAAGTACGTAACAACACGTATAAGATATATAGATATAACATTAATATAAATCGAGATGTCTATGCGCCATCTGAACTCGCGCCGCACGCGTCTGACGGCGATCGCCCTCACCATGCTGCCGAACTCCGCGCTCGCGCAGGAAGCGCCACCCACAGCCAGCAAGGTGGCCATCGAAGAAGTCATCGTCTCGGCCCGCAAACGCGACGAATCGCTACAGAAAATTCCGGTGTCTGTTACACCGTTCAGTGCCAATCAAATGCAGCAACGCGGCTTTCAGGGGATGGAAGATATCGCCGCCGCAACCGCGGGATTTACCTTCGACGGTAGCATTACCTCGGGGCACCACAGCAACGCTGTCATTCGCGGCATGGCGCCGCAGTTCACCATCGCACGTGTGCAAAACGTATCGTTCTTTATGGACGGCATCTACCTGCAGCGACAGAGCATGCTCAATAGCAGCCTCGTCGATATGGAACGCATCGAAGTCGTCAAAGGCCCGCAGAACGCACTTTACGGCCGCAATGCGTTTGCCGGAGCAGTGAACTACATCTCGGCGCGGCCAACGGATGAATTCGAAGGCTATAGCTTAATGACGCTAGGCAGCGATGAACGCACCGATGTGCGCTTCAGCGCCAGCGGGCCGTTATTGAACAGCGGCAAATTACTGGGGCGCATCGGCTACGGCTACAGCACATACGACGGACATACGGATAACGATCATCCGGTCAAAGATGCAGATCCGACGGGACCGAATACACGCGGGCGCCTCGGCGGCTGGGAAGATCAGGCGCTGAACCTGGGCCTGACGTTTATCCCTACAGACACGCTGGTAATGAATACCGGGTTCTACCGCTCTGTTGTCGAGAAGGAAACACAGCCCGGTTATATGATTTCCGGCGTCGGCGCAGCCCGTTTTGATCTGCGCTCGGAAGCTGAGAACGACCTCAACTGTAATTCCTCAACCCAGCAAAATATTCAGGAAAACGGCACTGTTACGGGTAACACACTGCTCTGCGGTGAGTTGCCGAATGCCGCATCGGACATTTCAGCGCGCGATCAGAAAGGCATTGTTATTGATCCGCGCGGCATGGGCGCATTGGGTACCAGCGAATTTTACACCTTCAGCATCGACTGGGATTTCGCGGAGAATTGGACACTGAGCTACCTGCTCGGCTACGCCCGCCATGACTCGGAAACGACCGGCGGGCCGGGTGGCGAAGACCCGATTCGCGGCCAGAGTATTACCACCGATGCGACCGCCGGCCCACCCGGCGACGAGGCCACTTACACCCGCATCAACTCCTTTAGCGGCCGCCCGAATCTGGACATGACCACCCTCTCCAGCGAATGGCGTTTTGACTGGAATATATCTGAATCGCAGCAGCTTAGCTTTGGCGCATACTGGTCAAAAGTCGAGGATACCGACTGGGTAACACTGTTTCTAAACTCCCATTGCAGCAACGCGACGCCGGAGAAAATCGCCAACTGTAATACCCCGACCAGCGCACCCTCGCCGATCGCGACTGAATCAGTAGCGACCGCCGCGATAGTTTACGATCAGGGCACCCGTCAACATGGCGGTAACAAGGGTGAGCTGACTGAATTCGAAGACGAGGTCATGGCCATCTTCGCCTCATGGAATATCTCGTTTAACGATAAGGTCAGTGGCACCGCCGAATTCCGCTACACCCGTGAGGACAAAACCGTTGAGCGGATTACCGACAGCTTTATGTTGCGCGATGGCGAGAGCGTGACCTACACCCCCGGCGTCGATCCGGTGCTGTTCTTCGGCCCCGGCAGCACCACCATCTCGTCGAATATTCCAAAACCAAGTGATGCGGACACCTTCACTTATTTCACGCCGCGCTTTATCGTTGACTACGCACTCACCGAAGAGCAGATGGTCTACGCCTCACTCGCGCGCGGCATCAAAACCGGCGGCTTTAACAACGCCGAAGATCCCGCGCAGCTGCGATACGACGTTGCCGAGAACATCACCTTTGAGTTTGGCAGTAAGAATCAGCTGCTCGACCGGCGGTTAACACTCAATGCTGCCTTTTACTACATCGACTGGACCAACCTGCAGGGTGAGGTACCACCGACCAACGGCTCTCTGTCCAGTAGCGATCTGACTACCAACCTCGGCGATGCTATCAGCACCGGTATCGAAATCGAAAGCACCTATATTTTCGATCAAACCTGGTCGGTCGATGTCGGCTATACCTATAACCACACCAGCTATAAAGACGGCGTTAAATTTACTGTTGCCACGAACAATATCGACTGTGACGGCGTGGTTTGCCCGACCGATGGTGACGTTGAAGGTAATCAGATCCCCCGCACCTCCAAAAATCAGCTGAGCATCGGCGTGAACGCCAATTTCAAGCTACCAATGGGCTGGGCCGGCAACGGCCGCTTCGATGTGAATTACCAGTCCAAGCAGTATGTGACGCCACTGAATGTCACCACAATGGGGGGCCGCACTGTGGCAAATATGTCTTTTGCAGCACATTCGCCGAACGATCACTGGGAATTAAATTTCTGGGCCAAGAATGTGTTCGACGAAGAGTATGTCGGTTACGCCTTCTACATCGGCATCTTTAACCAGTACCTGGTGAGTAAGGGGCCGGGCCGCTCACTCGGTGCTACCGTCAAGTACATGCTGTGAGTCGACCCTGGCAGCAAATGACCGCGGAGATCGATCTGCCGCGACCCACCGCGATTTGGGTGATCACCGCGCATCTGCTTACCATTGCAGCGCCGGTGATCCCCATCATCGCTATTTACCGGAACATGCCGCTGATGCAAGAGCTGCTCTACAGCCCCGCATTACTCATCGACGGCCTGCTGATTCTGATTATCGCCAGCGTCTGTGAGTCGGCGCAGAATACGGCCGACCGCTGGTACCTGACCGAAGATAAGCCGGCGCTGCTGGATTGGTGCTTTAACTCTCTGGTTGTACTGTTTATGTGTCTCACCAGCATCGCCTGTCGTGGTGATCTGCCATGGGTTGCACCGCTGGCCATTACACTCGCTGCCTATTACCCACTCGCCTACGCGCTTGGCTGGCCGCGAGAGCCCGGGCAGGCCGGCAGCGGACTGCTGATGACTGCGTTATTGTTTGAACGCTTCGCTGATCCGGTTATTTTCCTGCAATTGCTGTCGGTGTTTTTAACGCTGTATTTTTTCCATCTGCTACTGAAAACAAAAGCCCAGTCGCTGCATGGGTTTACCACCGGCGTTAACGCGGTCGGACTGATGGCGATACCTGTTGCCATTCACAACCACCAACTCGGACAAACACTCAGCTGGTTTGCGCTGGCGGCAATCATCGCCGTCACGAGCGCCGGCTGCGCGTTGCTATATCCAAAACTCGCGGCGCTGTCCGCAACACCTCGCCCATCCGGAGTAGATAATGGAAAAAATTGATATCAAGGGAATCTGTGAAGTTTTAGAGGGCAAAGTGCGCGGCAAGCCGGTTGCCATCAGCATGTTCAAAGAAGAAATCCCCGAGGCCTATACCGGCATTAAAGTCGATCCCTGCCAAATTCTGCGCCACGCCATGGACGACGACAAAGTGGTGTTCTTTTCCAGGGAATATCAGGACTGCCTGCATGGCGCGTACATTACCGGTGTGCACGAAGGCAACGAACAAATGCGCACCGGCAGCATCCTCACTGACTATATCCCTGCCTACAATATCGATGCGGCCTACAAAGTAAATTCAGGTCAGGCCATTCTGCCGCAAGGCTCTGTTGTCGGCATGGGCGCTGCACCTTTGGACAAAGTGCCCAAGGGCGTCGAGTTTGGTTGGATATGTCTGGTATGCACACCGGCCTGGGCGGCGCAGATCGCTGCCGCGCGCGCGGTAGAAGACGGCGTTCAGCCCGGCGCCGCAGCCGGCGGCTCATTTTGTACCGACCTGTTTGTTACACCTTGGTACGAGGAGAATGTGGTGATCACGCCGGGTGATATGGGCGGCCGCATGAACAACAAACTCCGCGCCGAAGAATTGTTCGTGATTATTCCGGTGCGCTGGGTAAACAACTTGGTAAAGATTCTTAAAGATACGCCCGACGTGAAAGGTATTTTTGAGGCGACCCGACCGGAAGATTCCGAATACTGGGCGCGCAAAAAGCGCAAGGAAGAAAAAGCGGCACAGGTCAGTACAGATAACGGCGCTGCGGCGAAACTCGCTGCGAAAAATAAGCTGAAAATCAGCATGGCCTGGGACCTCGACGCGATTGAACAAATCGCCAAGGCGCCGCGGTTCGTGCGCGGCTTTGCTGTGGGCAATGTCGAAGACTTCGCCGAAGACAAAGGCTATGAACGCATCACCGTCGAGGTGCTCAAAGAGCAGATGGCCGATGCCGGGGTCAGCAAGTATTTTAAATTTATGAAGTAGCTTTTTTTGAACCGGCGCAGATCACGTAATGCAGCACATCGCGCCCTTGCGCCCATGCCAATACCTTCGCGGTGATAGTGTATTTAAACCAGTCACTGCGCCTGCCCTGCCCTTTCGCGACGCCGCCTCGGTAACGAGCCAACCATTCGCCGAAGGGCCTGAATACCTGCGCGGTGATGTCTTCAAAAGCATCTATCTCAAAGCCACTGCTCTGCCACTCGGTCTGGTAGGCCCGCGCGGTCACCAGATTGACCGTCGGAATATGACTGAGTCGCGCCATGATTTTCAGCACCAGCTTTTCAACCAGATTTAACCGCTCCTTGCCGCGCACGATATCGGTCAGCGCCAAACGTCCGCCCGCCGGTAACAGCGCCGCTGCATCACGGATAAATTGCGCCCGGGACGGAAAGTGGTAGGCCGCATCCAGTGAAATGATGGTATCCGGCTGTGCCTGCCGTATCGCGAAATGTGCGAGCTCGGCGACATCAGCCGCCATCAGCCGCCAGGCGATCTTGTCAAACCCGGCTTCGGCCAAGCGCTGTTGCGCTAGTTGGGTCTGACTTTGCGACAGATTAATTCCGTACAGGTCCTGCGGCTGGTAGCAGCGCAGCCAGTGCAGCAGTTGATCGCCGGCACCAAAGCCCACATCCAGAATGACCGAATCGCTATTGAGTTGTGCAGCGAGTGCGAGTTTATCCGCGAGTGCACGCGCCGCGTCCGGGTAGTTGCCGGCTGCGGCCCAATAGCCGAGATTGCCCCAGCAGGTATCACCGCCGCTTTCGAGGTTGAGCAATGCCTCGGCAAGATCGTGAAACTCGTTCAAGCTCAGTGCTGCCAGGGAATAGTCGCGCCCAATCGGGTGGCAACAGCTACAGCGGAATCAACGGCGGCTTCCAGCAGCGGGACTTTATCCGCCATATACGCGCCGCAGAACCAGACACCGTGATTGTCACGATAAGTTTCCTCGCGTAATTCTTTTATCGCGGCGCGGCTGTCCAGTGTCACCAGCGGCCGGGTAAAGCTGACCTCCGCCAGCTGCGTGCCCGGTTTTAGTTCGCGGATCGGGTTCCAGGTTTGAAATACCGGTTGCTGGTCGCGATAGGTCGCAAACGCGCGGGTGAGATTGACGGTTGCTTCCGGTCGCGCTGCCCCGTCGGGTACATGATGGGTCACCGGCGACAAGCGGGTGCGGCTGCGCGGCAGTACCGAGGTATCGGTATGTACCGTCATCGATGAATGCTCGAAGGGCACCTGTGTGAGCTTCTCCCGATAACCATTCAACTCGCCGACCATGTCCGCCGCATGCTGCGCCTGCGCCGCGACCACCACCTGATCGAATGCACGGCGCTGACCATTGCAAACAATTACCGGACCTTCCGCTTCGCTCAGCACGGCTTCCACCGCCACGCCACAGAGTTGCTCGGTGCCTTCGAGCAGACGCGGCACAATATCGTGGACGCCGCTCTCCGCGCGCATCACGCCCTGCTGCATCACGCCGCAGGTCAGGCATTCCAGAATCATATCCGCCGGATAGTTCAGCACGCTGTCGTAGTCACAGGTACACATGGTACTCAGCGTCGGCAACAATACGCCGTTCACAAACACATCGCTGAAATCCTGTTCTGCCAAATACTCGCGCAGGGTTTGTCGCGCCATTGCGCTGCGGTTGTTACGGCAGTCTTCCCGGGCGCGGCGAAAAAACCGCAGGCTGTCGAGGGCGATACTGCGGCCGTCGCCGCGCAACCAACTGCTGCCCTTGGGGTAATCCCAGGAGCGGCCGAGCAACTGCCGGTTGCCGTAATGAAAAAATACCTCGCCGTCACCACCGGCGAACGCAGCGGAATGGTTGGTTGCCTGCAAATTGACGCCGATCATGCTGAGCATCGCCACCAGATTCGGGTAATAGCCCTCACAGAAAATGCGGGTCGGGATGTCGATGGTGGTGGTCAAGCCGTTGCTTTCGTAATCGACTGTGAATATGCCCATCCCCGGGCGCTGCTGGCGCTCAAACACCGTGACATCGTGGTGCTGTTTCAGCAGCCACGCGGCGGTGAGGCCGCCGATACCGCTACCGATAACCGCGATACGTTGGCGGCGGGGCTTGTGATTTGCAGTGGAAATGGTGTCGCTTCCTGATCGATGGGGCAGAATTTGTCGCAGCGCGCACTATAAAGGCAGATTCCGGTCGCGCCAAAGTGCAGGCAGGGACATATGACACTCCGGAACAGCGCCCATACAAACCGCAAGGATATGCTTGCATCTGGCCCCGACAGACTATTAAAATGTAGGTAATTCTACGGAGAATCCTATGACCGACGCCAGCGCAGCGCCTGTTCCCAGTATCACCCCGGACCGTCGCAAGACCCGGGAGCGCCTGTTGGATGCGGGACTCGAGCTTTTTTCAACGATTGGCGTCGACGGCACTGCGGTGCGGGACCTGGAAGAACTGGCCGGTCTGAAGCCCGGCAGCGGCAGCTTTTACCGCCACTTCTCAAGCAAAGAAGAAGTATTTGACGAAGTTGTAGAACGGGAAGTCGATGCCATCCGCGCCCGAAGCAAAGTTCTGCGCGAGACCGCTGATATTGAGCTGGGCGATACCGAGGCGGAATTGCGCCTGCATATCAAAACCATGCTGGTCGGCCTCAAGCATATGGAGAAGTTCATCTTCATTCTGGCGCGGGAGACCGAACGTAAAGAACGCCTGCTCGGTATGCTCAGTGAATCGCTGGTGCGCACCGGCCGCGCCACCGACTCTGCGCAACTCAAGGAAAAAATGGATCGTGGCGAAATCGTGGAGACCGATCCGGAGGCGCTGTCGATGATCGTATGGCAGGCGGTGATGGGCTTTTTCCTGATGGAAGCCTACTTCGGCGTATCTACCGATGAAGTCACTTCAGAGCGTTTCGTCAACACGCTGGTGACACTGCTTAAAACAAAAAAATAAGGTACTAACCCAAGCCGCTGTACCGCTCCTGAAGGTGCACCGGACCAAAAATAAAAACAGGAAGTTACATTGCAAAAACTGATTTTCGCTGTACTGCTGATCGGCAGTTCCCAGGCCCACGCTGGCCTGCTGGAATGGCTGAACCCTCCACCGGAGCGGCCGTTTGCCGAAACACAGCTGCCGCAGCCACCCGATTACGCCGATGCATCCAGTTGGGCGGCGCTGCCCTGGCGCGACGATGCCGGCGATATCCTGCCACCGGGCAGCCCCTATCACGACAATCAAAACGCGGCTGAAGTCGATGTGTTTTTTATGCACCCGACGACATCAGTGTTCGGCGGGCGGGACTGGATCGGTGCCCACGATACGTTTATTACCAAACTGGTCACCGATCGCGGCACCCTGCCCCAGCAGGTCACTGTATTCAACGGCAGCACCCGGGTCTTCGCACCGCGCTTCCGGCAGATGCGGATGGCAACATTTGGTAAGGGCACGGAGGCAGATCGTGCCGGTGCGCTGCAGGTCGGTGTCAGCGATGTTCGCGCCGCGTTTGATCACTATATGAAACACTGGAATGAAGGGCGCGGTGTGATTATCGCGGCCTACAGCCAGGGCGCAATGTTCGCCGAAAAACTGGTCGCAGAGAAGGTAGCGGACCCCGCCTTCAGGCAGCAATTGGTGGCGGCCTACCTTGTCGGTGCGAGAATCGACCCCCGCGCCTTCGGCGATGACATACCGCTGTGCAGCGAAGCTACCCAGAACCATTGTTTTATGTCCTGGAATAGCATCGCCAAGGACGGCGAGCCCGGCCGCTACGGCGAAGCGGGGCCGCTGGCCTGCGTCAATCCGATCAACTGGCGTACCGACGGCACCGCGGCAGTCGGCGCCGACAACCTCGGCTCGCTACCCATGGTCGGGCTCACCGGCATCAAACCGCTGGTTGATGCCAAAGTCGGCGCACGCTGCGACGAGAATGGCATCCTCTGGGTAGACCGGCCGCAAGCTGAAGGCTTTACCGCACAGGTATCTAAGACAGGTTCTTACCACCCTTACGAATTCAATCTTTTCTGGGCCAATATCCGCGCCAATGTCAGGCAACGGGTCGACCATTATCTGCAACAAGCAGACTGACGGGAGCATTGTAAAAATGAAGTCTTTCTATCAAAGGGCAGCTATCGCCCTGATCGCCAACAGTCTGTTACTTGCAGGCGACGTGTTCGCACAGGCCGCCGCTAAACAAAGCAATCCCGGCAAGGCTGCTAACTCAGCAAACACGCCAAGCCAAAGCTCAGGCAATCGCAATACATTAATTGAAGAAGTCTTTGTCACCGTCACTAAACGTACCGAGTCAGTCCAGAAGGTTAGCGCGGCGGTATCCGCTTATACCGGTGAGTTGCTCAAAGCCAATAATATTCAGGACTTTCAATCACTGTCTGATCTCACGCCGGGCATGACCACTCGCAGCGAGGGATCGATTTCGATTCGCGGTATCAGCAATTCGGTATCGGGGGGCGCTTCGCCTGTCGCCTTTCATGTCAACGGTATGTTCCTCGATGAGCGCGGCGCGCCGTTTTACGATATTGAATCACTCGAAGTTTTGCGCGGCCCCTCCGGCACCGCGTTCGGTCGCAACGCGACCGGCGGCGCGATCAACGTCAAATGGCGCCGGCCCGATCCGGAATGGGGCGTCGGCGGCGACTTTCGCAAGGGCAGCCTCAGCGAAGAGCAACTCCGCGCCTATATCAACGTACCTTTTTTCGGCGAAGATGATCCGCGACTGCTGGGCCGCTTTGTGTTTTACAAACGGCAGCGCAACGGCACCATCGATAACTATTTTGAGAAGAGTGAGAACGATGCCGGCGCCATCGATTCTCAATTTTTCCGTTTTACCCTGTCCAGCGAGCCTATGGAGAATATGTTGCTGCGCGTGCGCGGTATCTATAGCGAGCGCAACGATGACATTCTCGATTCCGCCAGTATGTCGCTGGAAACCCGCGCCACCGAATACTCCGAGCGACTGCGCACCAACTACGATCCGGAGCGCGGCAACCCGCCACTCTCGAAAGACAACCTGCTGGAAATTCAGTCCGACCTAAAACTGCGCTACCCGGACTTCCCCGCCCACGAAGGCGCAAAGCACCGCCTCGACGGCGACCTGAACTGGGGGTTGCAGGGTTTACCGCTGCTGGGTGATGTCGATCTCGATGTTCTGTATATGGAACAGCGGGCGCGTGCGAAGGGCTTCCTCGATCTCGATGGTACCGATGTACCGGTGGTCGATATCCGCAGCTGGAACCCCAAGGACACCCGCAAAAATGCCGAAATTCGCCTGACATCCCAATACAACGACGGCTTTAACTGGCAGGCCGGGGCGTTCTGGTATCGCCAGACCACCAAGCGTTTACTATGGACCGATGCCCGTCTCTTCGCCGGTGCCGGCGATGTATTTGCCGCATCGCCCTTTGGCAACCCGGTGCCGGTTGAACTGCCACCGACTATCGGCGGGCAGAGCACCGGCGGACCGGACTCGGTCACCGAGGTCGACTCCATTTTCTTCGGCGAGCGCAACCTGAAGGCATCGGAAGCGATATTCGGCAACGTCAAACTCAACCTGAAAGAAATGTTTGATTGGCCCGATATCGAAATTGTCGTCGGCGCGCGCAAGAACAAGGATGTCGACCGCCTGACCGTCGACTACGAGTTGGTACAAATTGTGGCTTTGGCCGGTACCCGCCTGAACGAGCCATTTCCCCTGGTTCAGAACTACGACGTCCTGACATTCGGAGAATTCGAAGCCACCACCGGCGAGTTCGGCGCGAAATGGTTCTACAGCGACCTCGGCATGATCTACGCGAAGATCGCCAAGGGCTATAAGGCAGGCAAAGCAGAGCGGGTGCAGCGCATCAATAACCCGGTCGACCCGGAATTTCTCAATTCGTTTGAGTTCGGCTGGAAGGTTGGTTTTTTCCAGCGCGCCATACTGCTGAACTTTTCCACCTATATCTATGACTACACCGACCTGCAGATCACCAAAATCACCGACAACGGCTTTTTCACCGAGAACGCCGGCGAAGCGGATATTCGCGGTGCCGAGCTGGAAATCCAATTTTCGCCTAGTGCCAACCTCTACGGTCAGTTCGCCGTTTCCTACAACGACAATGAGTTCGGTCAGTTCTGCGGCAATGATAACGAACTGGAAAATCAGGACGTACAGCCGGGCTGTGATGACCCCGCGCAACCGCACAATTTTAAAGGCGAAGGCGTTGCCGATGCGCCGAAATGGACCGTGGCCGGTTTAATCCGCTACAGCTTCCAGCTGGGCGACTGGGGCACACTGACGCCACAGGTCAAAATGAACTGGGTGGACGATTACTTCCGGCGCCCCTACGGCAACCCGATAGATGATATCGACGGCTACACCAAGACCGACCTGCGACTAATCTGGCAGAGTCCGCAAGAGAAATACCGGGTCGAAGCTTTTATTGAGAATCTTGAAGACCACGACGATCTGTTCTATGCCCATTTCTCGCTGCCCGACCCGGGGGCCTACTCGCTGCTGTCGGTGCAGCCGCCCCGCACCTCAGGCATTATCTTTGAAGCGAGCCTGTAATCAGCTCCGGCACCCATTATGCAAGGGCTGTCTTGCATAATGGGTGGAAATTACGTATATTTCAGCATCCGGCAAATCCGTGAGTACAAGCTAACGGGCCGATAAAAATTACCCCGCCACAACGCGGGAATCATGGGGGAGACGTCGCATATGCGCATCGCCATTGGTGTCAGTCAATCACTGCTTTATGCGGTATTCGTGGTATCTACAGGGTTTACGCCGTCACTTGCAGGCGCCGTCACCACAGCTTCGCCGGCCCCCGCTGCCGATGAAAAAATCGGCTTCAACAAGCACATTCGGCCGCTGTTGGTGAAAAACTGCTACGCCTGCCACGGCGATGCCAAAGAATTGCAAGGCAATGTGATGATGAAGTCCTTCGCCGAAATTACCGGCGAAATGGGCTATGAAAAGATCGTCATTCCGGGCGACGCCGACAACAGCCCGATGTTTAAACGCATCAGCTCACCCCATCCTGAAATGCGCATGCCGCCGGCTGAAACCGGTAAAAAGCTCAGCGCGCAGGATATCGCCACCATCAAACAATGGATCAATGAAGGGGCTGAATTTGAACGGCACTGGTCTTATGTAAAACCCGTCAGACCCGAAGTACCGCAAGTAAAAAACAGTGGCTGGGTTAGTAATCCGATTGACGCCTTCGTGCTCGCCAAAATCGAAGATGCCGGGCTTGAGCCCTCGCCGGTCGCCCCGGGCAAAACCCTGTCGCGACGCCTGCATCTGGACCTCAACGGCCTGCTGCCCGACTACAAGGACGTGCTGGCGCAGGCGGATATCGACAAAGATAGCGCCGCCTACCAAAAAACCGTAGAAACGCTGCTGGCGAAACCCCAATTCGGTGAGCGCATGGCGGTGCCGTGGCTGGACTGGGTCAAATATTCGGACGAAATCAGCTCGACCATTTCGCCGTTCTACCTGTACCGCAATTACGTCATTGAGGCGTTCAACAAGAACAAAAATTTTGACCAGTTCACGATTGAACAGATTGCCGGCGACTACATCGGCGGCGACGAGGCCATGGTTGCCTCGGGCTTTAACCACTTGATCGTTCGCATTCAGGACGGCGTCGGCTTCGAAGCCATCCACAAATACGTTACTGAACGCGTCGACAAAGTCGGTCAGGTCTGGCTGGGCTCCTCCTTCGAATGCGCCCAATGCCACGACCATAAGTTCGATCCGATTCTGCAGGCGGATTACTACCAGATCGGTGCCTTCTTTAACGATCTTGATCGCGTTGGCGTGTGGCATCCCGGTGTCTCGGGCGACTCTAAAGAGTCTTTGAACCCGGACACCTATTTCCGTTCACCGCATCACTATATGCCGACCCCCGCGCAGGAGCAGCGCATCGCCGCGATTGAAAGCGAATTGGTACAGCTCTACGACGAAGTTGAAAAGCGCGCGCAAGATATCGATGTCAAAGCGCTGGAGGCCCGCGTCAAAAAAGAAGCTGCGAAGAATGAAACCTATTTCGCATGGATTGACCCCGAGATCGAAACCGCGGTTTCTGTCAACGAACAGGGCGAGCACCCGCTGAGAATCGAGAAGCGCTTCCCGGTCGGTGGCAACGCCGCCATTCTCAAAGGCAAGTCGGAGGTGCACTACCTCTACGCCGATGAGCTGGCAGATGAGCAACGCGGCACAACCTACCGCAATGTATTCCCGCTGGCGGAGAAAACCGTCCGCTCGCTGCAGGTCCGCTTTACCACACGGCGCGAGCGCGGCGATGACTTCCGCTACATCAGCGTGGACGAACGCCCCGGCGCGCCATTGCGGGTGAGCGAAGTGGAATTCTGGCTGACGCCGAAGGACGGCGACGGCGAAGCCGTTAAGCTGCCGATTGCCGCGGTTGATGTCACCGATATGAGCATACAGCCCGTCGAGCACTTATATGATGGCAACGAGGCAACCAGCTATGACCTGACCGCGGAGGACATTTTCAGCAAGTACAACTTTGAACGCGAAGACGACCTGTTCCTGAAGGGCCTGCACAACGAAGCGTTTCTGACATTCGCCCTGCAAGAACCGCTACAAAACGCCGACCAATACAAACTCGACGTGGTGATTAAGTTCGCCGACAAAGACTCTGCGGCCTGGCAATACAATATTGCTTACACCGCCAACGAAGCACCGAGCCCGATGCTGCATCTGGCTAAGAAGGCATTGGCTGATAACAGTGTGGTGCGCTCGGTTAAACAGTGGATTTACGACTTCGTCAACGAGAATATCTTCAGATCTGAGTTTATGGACTTCACCGCACAGCAGCTGTTCAGCTGGTACGCGATGCAGGTCGGCATCTCATCACCGGTACCCTTTAACGACGTGATGAAGTCGACGCTGTCGACCATTAAAGAAATGACGGCGTTCGAAGAGATTTATCGCGATATTTTCCTGCTACGCACTGCTGAATTTCGCGATCTGGGTCTGCGTATCCGGCAGTTACGCCGCGAGAAGGACCGGGTCTGGACTGAGGTGGAGCGCAGCTGGGCATCGCTCTCCTCTGAGAGCCGCTGGACCACCCGTGTATTGCTGAAGGGCGAGCCCACCGACACCACCGGGCCGATCGCCGAACGCCTGCTGCCCTCTTTCCTGACCGAGAATAACGGCCGCGCTGTAGACGGCCGCGAACTCAACCGGCTTGATTTGGCACAGTGGCTGGTGAGCGAGGACAATCCGCTCACCGCCCGGGTCATCGTCAACCGCATCTGGCAGCA
>JBFJYC010000030.1:0-18465 GCA_041622815.1 Spongiibacteraceae bacterium
CTCCTTAGGCGACCGGATTCGGGTCAAAAACCTGAATTCCGGGCGCATTGTCGAAGGCCGGGTCGCGGGAGCAGAAATAGTGGAAATTACCCACTAAATGCTAAAGTTTTATCTGCCGCGGTCGATATTATGGGCGAAGGCAATAGAAAGGATGGCTTGGAGGATTTAATCATGGCAGATCGTATAGACGTATCGTCAACACAACCCACGCGCCGGGCAGATGCTGCCCGCCCCGGTGGTACCACACAAACCGAGAATCGCAACCAGCCGGTCAGCGAGCCTGCTGCACCGACCGCCACTCAACGTGACAGCGAAGTCGCGGGCAATCTGATCCGCCGGCTGCAGGAAGAGGTTTCCGGCAGCAACGAAGTCGACCGCCAGAAAGTGGAAAGTATTAAGCAGGCAATCAGCAGCGGCGAGTTTCAGATCGATGCCGGCCGGGTTGCTTCCGCATTTATCCAGGTAGAGGCACTGCTGGCCTAACGCCATCAACACAGTGGTAATCTTATGAGCCAACCTATTCCCTTCAGCAATACCGTCCGCGCACTCGTTAATGCCATCAACGAGTTTCATGCCCTGCTAGACCGCGAGGCACAGGCGCTGGCGGCGGGTAAACTCGACGGTCTCACCGAACTCAGCCGCGACAAAATGCAGCTGAGCGAGCAGCTTGATCGCCTCGACCGGCAACGCCGTGCGGGGATTGCGAATGCCACCCGCACACAAACGGATCTGGAAGCGATGACCGAGGCGCTTTTGCAGTGTAACAATGGCACCGCCCTGCTGCAGGACTGGAAAGCCGCGTTAGAAAAACTGCGTCAGTGCCGCAGCGCGAACGAACTCGCCGGCGCACAAATTCATGCGCAAACCCGCCGTTCAGAGCGTGCACTGGAAATACTCGCCGGCGATATGGCGGCAGCCGTTACCTACGGTCCCGGTGGCGCCAGTAGAATGGCCCATCGCAGCAAAGAATTCGGCCTCGCCTAACACGCACGGCCGTCCTCTCTCCGCATCCGCTCATGCTATTCTGCGACCCCTTCGCAGCCGGCATGAGCTCAGCAGATGCAATTTGGTCTTACCCTCGCTTTTTCAGATCCGCTTGAACTCACCGCACTCGCGCGCGCCGCGGAAGACGCCGGTTATTGGGGCGTAACCCTCCCCGACCATCTGGTTTATCCGAGGGAACTTTCCAAACCTTACCCCTATACCGATGACGGCGTGCCGCGTTTCAGCGACAGCGACCCGTTTCCCGACCCGTGGATTGCGATCTCGGCGATGGCGGCGGTCACCACCACGCTGCAGTTCACCACCAATGTTTTTGTGTTGCCGGCCCGCAACCCGGTACACACCGCAAAAATTCTCGGCACCCTCGCGGTAATGAGTAATAACCGGGTATCGCTGGGTGCGGGCATGGGCTGGATGCCGGAAGAATTTGCGATGGCGGAACAGCCCTTCGCCAAGCGCGGGCGTCGCGCCGACGAGATGATCGAGGTGATGCGCAAGCTGTGGCAAGGCGGCTGGACCGAGCATCACGGCGAATTTTACGATTTCGATGCGGTCAAAATGAGCCCGGTGCCGACCCAGCAAATACCGGTATACGTCGGCGGCTTTTCAGACCCGGCGATGAAACGTGCAGCGCGCAACGATGGCTGGATCGCGGATCTGCATACCCTGGCCGAGCTTGAGGCGTTGATCAAGAAAGTACAGGGCTATCGCGAAGCCGCCGGCACGCAAAACGACGATTTTGAAATCTTCTCGTTTGGCTGTACCGACGCTTTCACGCCGGACGGATTCAGGCAGATGCAGGATCTGGGCGTCACCGTCTGCACCGTGATGCCCTGGCCGTTTTACGGACATGATCTGAAGGCGCCATTGGATAAAAAGATCGATGGCATCAAACGCTTCGCCGACGATGTGATCTCAAAGCTTTAGCTGAGCCTTAACGGCATCTCGCGCAGGCGCTGGCCGGTGGCGGCGAATACGGCATTGGCAACCGCCGGTGCGATCGGCGGCACACCCGGCTCACCCACCCCGGTGGGCAATTCACCACCACTGACAATCTGCACCGTTATCTCCGGTGTTTCGTGCATTCGCAGCACCTGATAGTCATGGAAGTTACTCTGCTGTACCGCGCCGTCTTCGATCGTGATGGCGTTTTTTAACGCGGCACTTAAACCGAAAATAATACCGCTTTCCATTTGCATGCGGACAACATCCGGATTGACCGCAAGGCCGCAATCGACCGCACAGAACACCTTATGAACCTTAATACTGCCACGCTCGATGCTGATCTCTGCGACCTGCGCGACCTTGGTACTGAACGCCTCGACCACGGCGACCCCCTGAAAACGGCCTGGCGGCGCACTGCCCCAGCCGGACATTTTCACCACTTCATTGAGCACGCGCCGGCGCGGTGAATCTTCCGCCAGATGTTGTAACCGGAATGCCACCGGATCGGCACCGACCGCGTGCGCCATCTCATCGATAAAGCTTTCCATAAAGAATGCGTTCTGGGACTGACCGACGGAACGCCAGAACCCGACCGGCACCGCTTGTTTTTGTGCGACGTATCGCACGTGGAAGGCATCAAATTGGTAGTCACTGCTGACAATACCTTCGGTTGATGTGGTATCGCTGTTGCCGGCCATGCCGCCGACCCACTTCAACATGCCTTCCGGCATCCACGGCGCATAGCCCGCACCCATTTCAGGAATCACCGCCGCGATAAGGCTGGGACTGGCCATGCCCGCATCCACGGCAACAACCTGTTTGTTCTTAATCGCCGCGCGAAACCTTGTCATCGCCGCGGGCCGGTAGTTATCGTGCTGCATGTCGTCTTCCCGACTCCACTGCACTTTCACCGGTTCGCCGGCGGCCTGCGCAATCAACGCCGCTTCCACCGCAAAATCCGAACTCAAGCGGCGACCGAAGGCGCCGCCGAGCCACGCGTTGTGCACCCGCACCTCGCTTTTACTGCGGCCGAGGGCGCCGGCAACCTGCACCGCGAGTATGTCCGGCCCCTGATTACCCGCCCAGATATCAACCCCCTGCGCGGTCACTCTGGCAACACAGCACAACGGCTCCATCGCGGCATGCGCCATAAACGGTGCGCGGTATTCCGCTTCAATCCAGTTAGCGTCCGCGCCGGGCAGCTTGCCGTCGTCCCGCACCTGCTTACCTTCGCCGGCAGTAATCAGCGCGCGCTGCTGCGCGGTAATCTGTGCGCTGTTCAGACCCCCGGCCGCGCCTTTGTTCCACTTTGGCTTTAGTAATGCGACTGCGGTCCGCGCCTGCCAGTAACTATCGGCCAGTACCGCGATTTTGTCTTCGAGACGAATAACCTGACGTACACCCGGGGCCTGCTGGGCCGGCGCCTCATCGACCGAGGCTAATGACCCGCCGAAATGCGGGCAGCGCTGCACCGCTGCCACCGCCACGCCATCCCAGCCCTGATCGATACTGTATTGTGCCTGGCCGGTCACTTTGGCGAGCGCATCGACACGGGTACTATCATGACCGATATAGCGGAAATCAGCGGCGTCCCGAAGCTTCACTTTGCTTTGATCCGGAACCGGTAGTCCGGCGGCTATCGCCGCCAACTCGCCCGGACGTACACCCGAATCCTTACCGTCTAAATAAATCGCTCCGTCGACAATATCCAGACGGTCACGGTCCACCTTTAATTTTTGCACGGCCGCGCTCAGCACCAGTTCACGCAACACCGCACCGGCCTGCCGCAACGCGGTGAAATTCGCCTTCATCGACGCGCTGCCGCCGGTCATCATGCTGTCCGGGTCGGCATAGGCGCTGTGATTAACCGCGTGTTCGAGTTTTAACGACAGCGGGTCAACACCGATTTCTTCGGCGACCAGTGTGGCCATACCGGTCGCAGTACCCTGCCCCATCTCGGCCTTGTGAAACTGCAGAATAATGCTGTTGTCGGGCAGCAACTGCAGAAACGCATTCGGGCGCAACGCGCCGGCTGCCGCGTCCGGCAGCACCGCCTCACTGCCACAGCCGGAGAGTTGTGTACTTAACACCAGACCGCCGCCACTGAGGGCGGCAACTTTAATAAACCCGCGTCGGCTGAGTTGGCGCATTATCCGATCTCCTTCACGGCGATCTTCTCAGCGGCACTATGAATCGCCGCGCGGATGCGCGGATAGGTGCCGCAGCGACAAATATTACCGGCCATAGCCGCGTCAATTTCTGCGTCATCGGGATTCGGATTACTGTCGAGCAATGCAACCGCCGACATGATCTGCCCGGACTGACAGTAGCCGCACTGCGGCACATTGTGTTCCAGCCAGGCCTGTTGCACCGGATGCAGCGCATTCACATCCGCAGACACACCCTCAATGGTGGTGATCGATTTTCCCGTCGCCGCCTGTACCGGCATGCTACAGCTGCGAACCGGCTGTCCGTCGAGATGCACGGTGCAGGCGCCGCAGAGTCCCATGCCGCAGCCGAACTTGGTACCGGTCATGCCGGCGTGTTCGCGAATGACCCACAGCAACGGCGTTCGGCCTTCGACATTAACGTCGAATTCCGCATCGTTAATCCGGAGCTTATAGTCGGGCATTGTCTGTAGTCCTCAACTGATAGTTGTAGCCACGCGGCACAGTATTAGCGCGTCAGGCTGAATCGGCCGCTTCTCGTTTCTCGCGGACACGCCGGTAGGTGGCCAGAACGGGGCCGGATAGTGCGTAGGCAGAACCGCACAGTAATAAAACCACCGGCGGATCCTGCATCACCAAAGCGATGACGAAAACGACGGCGATCATCATCACGAAGGGTACCCGCCCGCGGAAATCGATGCCTTTAAAACTGTGGTAGGGCACGTTGACGATCATCAACATGCCGACCAGCGCGGTGGTAAACATGGCGATCACCGAGAGCTGCGTCGGCAACCCGGCGCCATACCAGCCCATATCAAAACTGAACCACACCAGCGCCGCCAGTACCGCTGCCGCGGCGGGGCTGGCCAGGCCGGTAAAATAGTTTTTGTCCGCGGTATCAATCATCGCGTTAAAGCGCGCCAGCCGCAGTGCGGCGCAGGCGAGATAGATAAATGCCGCACTCCAGCCGAGTTTGCCGAGCCCGGTCAACGCCCAATTGAAAACCACCAGCGCCGGGGCAACACCGAAGGACACCATATCGGCGAGACTGTCGTACTGCTCGCCGAACTTGCTCTGGGTATTGGTCAGTCGCGCCACCCGGCCGTCGAGACCGTCGAATAACATCGCCACAAAAATCGCGATGGCCGCCGCCTCAAAATTCAGCTGCATGCCGGCGATAATGGCGTAAAAGCCGGCAAACAAAGCGCCGGTCGTGAACAGATTAGGTAGTAGATAAATCCCGCGACGGCGCTCCGGGCGGCCGTTTACCGAGACCTCCTCTTCGTGCTCATCGATGAGTAGTAAAGACTCTTTAGATAAGCCCGGCTCCTTGTCTTCGGCCCGGCGGTCGCGGTCGTTGATTGATTTCAATCCCATATCTCACTCACGTTTGCAGCGGCGCTGCTGACACAATCAGCCATCATAAGCGCCATATACCGTTGCCGCCACCGTCCACAGCGCTTCAATTGCAGGCTTTGCCATGTTTCGCGCCGGTGTCGCCATGCCGATAATCATCGCCGGCAGCGGCGCCGGCAGGGGTAATACGCGCACCGATGACTGCAGCGGGCTTTTGTTAAGCACGATCTCAGGGACCAGCGCGACGCCCAGCCCGAGACTGACCATACTCACCATAGCCTCGTTACCGCTGACCCGGGCATAAATCTCGGGTGGCTGTGCCAGCGCGTCGAACAACTGTTGTACGTGCTGCAAGACCACACCGGACTCGGGCTGAATAAACGGCAGCTGCTGCCACGGGATGGTGTTTTCGCCGGCGGCATCCAGCGCCGCACTCACCGGACAGGCAACCCGTGGCCCGATCAATCTGACCGGACTGCTGGTTAAGGCCTGAAACTGAATCTCAGCCGGCAGGCGTTCGGGGCGCGCGCAGATCGCGACATCCTCGTAATGCCGCGTCAGGCGCTGCAAGGCCTCGGCCTGATCACCGGTATGCAGCTTCAGCTCCAGCCCCGGATATTCGGCGCGAAAGGTCGGCAATATGCGCGCCAGTATCGTGTAGGAGGCCGTCACGGAACTGAACAGGCTCACCGTGCCGCGCAACTCCTTCGCATCCCCGGCCAGCGCGAGCTGCAACTCCTGCCACTGCTGCAGGGTCTGCCGCGCATAGCGCCGGAATTCGAGCCCCGCCGCAGTCAGGCTGACTTTGCGGTTGTCCCGGTCGAATAGCGGCACGCCGACCTGCGCCTCCAGACGCTGAATCGCGCGGGTCACCGCGGAGGGACTCATATGCAGCGCGGCACCGGCATCGCCGAAATGCAGTACCTCACTGAGCTCGAGAAATAACTCTAATTCCTTGGTTTCCACGATTTTCGCGTCGAGCCCCAATTATTGCATTAAATGCAATTTAACATTTTAAATATATCAATTCACGCAACAATACTGGGGTGCTAAAGTGCGCGCGATTTAAGCACCCCACACAGCTACTCCGGAGATCATCATGGGACAGAATTACTTCAATACACTGCCGCTGCGTCTGCAGCTCGAAGAACTCGGCAAATGCCGTTTTATGGGCTCAGGCGAGTTCGCCGATGGCTGCGACTACCTCAAGGGCAAGAAAATCGTCATTGTCGGCTGTGGTTCACAGGGTCTCAATCAGGGTCTGAACCTGCGCGACTCCGGCCTCGACGTGTCCTACGCGCTGCGCGCAGAAGCGATCGCCGAGCAGCGTCAGTCCTGGAAAAACGCCACCGACAACGGCTTTAACGTCGGCACCTACGAAGAACTGATTCCCGGCGCAGATGTGGTGATGAACCTCACGCCTGACAAACAGCACACCGCCGTGGTCAGCGCGATTATGCCGCTGATGAAGGACGGCGCCTGCCTCGACTATGCCCACGGCTTCAACCTAGTTGAAGAAGGCATGCAGATCCGCAAGGACATTACCGTGGTCATGGTATGTCCGAAATGCCCGGGCACCGAAGTCCGTGAAGAATATAAGCGCGGCTTCGGCGTACCGACGCTGATCGCGGTACACCGCGAAAACGATCCCAACGGTGACGGCCTGGCGATCGCCAAGGCACTGGCATCCGGTACCGGCGGCGACCGCGCCGGCGTGCTGGAATCCTCGCCGATTGCGGAAGTGAAATCCGATCTGATGGGTGAGCAGACCATCCTCTGCGGCATGCTGCAAACCGGCGCGCTGCTGTGCTTCGACAAAATGGTCGAGGAAGGCATCGAAGCGGGCTACGCCAGCAAGCTGATCCAGTATGGCTGGGAAACCGTGACCGAGGCTCTCAAGCACGGCGGCATCACCAATATGATGGATCGTCTCAGCAACCCGGCCAAGGTCAAAGCCTATGAGTTGGCAGAAGAGCTGAAAGACATTATGCGCGCCCTGTACGAGAAGCATCAGGACGACATTATGAGCGGTCACTTCTCTAAAACCATGATGGAAGACTGGGCCAACGACGACGCCAACCTGCTGGGCTGGCGTGCAGCCACCGCGGAGACGCCATTCGAAAAAGCAGAGAACACCAGCGCCGAGATTCCGGAACAGGAATACTTCGACCACGGCATTCTGCTGATCGCCATGTGCAAGGCCGGCGTTGAACTGGCTTTTGAAACCATGGTTCAGGCAGGCATCAAAGAAGAGAGCGCCTACTACGAATCACTGCACGAGACGCCGCTAATCGCGAACACCATCGCCCGTCGTAAACTCTACGAAATGAACGTGGTTATTTCCGACACCGCGGAATACGGCTGCTACCTGTTCGATCACGCCTGCCGGCCGCTGCTCAAGGATTTCATGGCCACCATTTCAACCGATGTTATCGGCCGCGGTATCGGCACTGACAACAGTGTCGACAACCAGAAGCTGATCTCGGTCAACGACGCGATCCGCAACCACCCGGTTGAAATTATCGGTAAAGAGCTGCGCGGCTATATGACTGCCATGAAAAGCATTTACTAAAGCGGCCGAGCGAAAAAATCCTCCGGGGCAGGCAAGCTCCGGGGGCTTTGACTTTTCAACGGCGAATGCAAGTCGCTTGACACATATTGCCTCAACGCTATCATCCCGCCCTGAAATCGATTAATTCCGTAGCCTCAGCGCGGAATGTCACATCCCCTTCTCCACCCCCGATCTACAAGGAAACTCTGTGCGCCTATTTCTCACTTCGTCAGCAATTGCCCTCTGCCTACTCAATAGCCCTGCCGCAACCGCAGGCACCGTTGATCATTTTCACAGCGACCGCCCCGACAGCCATGCGCCGATCAGTATTATGGGCGATCACATGCACAAGCCCGGCGAAGTGATGCTGTCATACCGCTATATGAATATGGCGATGGAAGGTAACAAAGACGGCAGTAATCGTGTCACCGACCAGTCGGTACTCGATAGCGGCTACGCAGTCGTGCCCACCAAGATGTCGGACGAAATGCACATGTTCGGTGTGATGTACGGCATCAGTGACAGGGTCACACTGTCGGTAATGATGCCGTGGCTGGAAAAGCGCATGGATCACCGCACCGCTATGGGCACCACATTTACTACCCGCACTGCGGGCATCGGCGATTTCAGCGTCAGCACACTGATCAAGCTCGGCGACTGGAATGACGGCAGATCACATCTGATTCTGAGCACCGGTATCAGCCTGCCGACCGGCTCAATCGACAAGAAAGACGACACACCCGCGATGGCCGATGCCCGCCTGCCCTATCCAATGCAGCTCGGCTCAGGTACCTACGACCTGTTACTGGGCATCACCGCGGCCGGCCAGGAAGATGAATGGTCCTGGGGCCGGCAGGTTAAAGGCACCGTCCGCTTTGGCACTAATGACGAGGGCTATACCCTGGGTGACCGCGTCAGCGCCGCGTTCTGGGCAGCCCGCCAGATGAGCGATGTGCATAGCTTATCGGTACGTTTGCAGGGTGAGGTGTGGCGCAATATTGACGGTGAGGATGATCTGCTGAATCCGGCGATGATTCCGACAGCGGACCCCGGCCTGCGCGCAGGCAAGCGCCTCGATCTGGCGGTAGGCTTTAACTATCTGGGCAAAGAAGGCTTGTTGGAAGATCAGCGACTGGCAGTGGAAATCGCCGTACCGGCGTATCAGTCACTTTCCGGCCCGCAACTGGAAACCGACAAAGTCGTCACCGTCGGTTGGCAGCACCTCTGGGATTAATCCAGCACGTAAGACAGCGCGTCGCCGGAATATTCCGGCGACGCACCAAAGCGACTACTGACTGAGCACTTTCTCGCTGCGGGAAATGCCCGATACGCCGCTGCGCACCACTTCCATAATCGCCGCATCACCAACCGCCTTCAAAAACGCATCCAGCTTGTCGGAAGTGCCCGCGATCTGGACCGTGTAATAGTTACTGCCGACATCAATAATCTGACCCCGGAATATATCGGTGCAGCTTTTGATTTCCTCGCGCTGCGCGCCACTGGCACGTAATTTCACCAGCATCATTTCGCGCTCGATGTGAGCGCCTTCGGTGAGATCCACCAGTTTAACCACGTCGATCAACTTGTGCAGATGCTTGGTGATCTGCTCAATTTTGCGGTCGTCGCCCATCGTCGTCAGCGTTAGCCGCGACAGTGTGACGTCTTCGGTCGGTGCAACATTGAGCGTTTCGATATTGTAGCCGCGCTGCGAAAACAGACCGACCACCCGCGACAAAGCACCGGGTTCGTTTTCCATCAACAAAGAAATTATCCGTCGCATTATGTACGCTCCGACTTGCTCAACCACATATCCCGCATCGCACCCGGTGCGACATGCATCGGATATACGTGCTCATGGGGATCGACCATGACATCCATAAAGACCAACTCATCCTTGCGCGCGAAGGCATCGGTGAGTGCCGCTTCCAGCTCACTGAGCTTATCCACCCGCATGCCGGTATGACCGTAGGCCTCGGCCAGCTTCATAAAGTCCGGCAATGAATCCGAGTAGGTGCTCTCTGCATAGCGACCGTCGTACTGCATGTCCTGCCATTGCTTAACCATGCCCAGATAGCCGTTATACAGGTTGATAATTTTGACCGGCGTCTGGTACTGCTTGCAGGTCGACAATTCCTGAATATTCATCTGGATACTGCCTTCACCGGTAACGCAGACAACATCACTGTCGGGAAACGCGAGTTTCACACCCATCGCCGCGGGCAGGCCGAAGCCCATCGTGCCGAGGCCACCGGAGTTAATCCAACGCCGCGGCTTATCAAACTTGTAATACTGCGCGGCGAACATCTGGTGCTGACCGACATCGGAGGTGACGTAGGCCTCGCCCTTGGTGACCTTATAGATCATCTCAATCACCTGCTGCGGCTTGATCAGATCGGTGCTGGTATCGTAGCGCGCACCGGTCCACAGGCCGTGCGACTCACGCCAGCTGTCGATACGCGACCACCAATCAGCCAGTGCCTTCTGGTTTGGTAGCTTATTGTCTTTGGCGCGTTTCTCGCGCACCTGCGTCAGCATCTCTGTCAGCACCGATTTAACCGGGCCGACGATGGGCACATCGGCGTTAACCGTCTTCGATATCGCCGCCGGATCGATATCAATGTGAATGATGGTCGCGTCCGGACAAAACTTGGCGATGGTATTGGTCACCCGGTCATCAAACCGTGCTCCCGCCGCGAGAATCACATCGCTGTGATGCATCGCATTGTTGGCCTCATAAAAACCGTGCATACCCAGCATGCCGACGAACTGCCGGTCGGTCGCCGGGTAGCCGCCAAGGCCCATCAGGGTATTGGTAACCGGAAAGTTCAACTCCTGCGCAAGCTGCCGTAGTTCGTCGGTTGCCTCGCCCTGAATAACGCCGCCGCCGCTGTAAATCACCGGGCGCTTGGCAGCCAGCAGCAATTCAACTGCTTTACGAATCTGCCGCGGATGGCCTTTTTTCGCCGGTTGATAGGAGCGCAGACTGACACTCTCCGGGTATGAATACGGAAACTTGTCGATCGGGTTGGTGATGTCTTTCGGCAGATCGATAACCACCGGCCCCGGACGCCCGGTAGAGGCCAGATAGAAGGCCTTCTTGATGGTCGCCGGAATCGACTGCGCGTCTTTAACCAAAAAACTATGCTTCACGATGGGCCGTGAAATACCTACCATATCGGTTTCCTGAAAGGCATCCTCACCGATCAGGTGGCTTTGCACCTGCCCGGACAGGACAACCATCGGAATTGAATCCATGTAGGCGGTGGCAATGCCGGTGACCGCATTGGTCGCACCCGGACCGCTGGTGACCAGCACCACACCGGGCTTGCCGGTAGCGCGCGCGTAGCCGTCGGCAGCATGGGTCGCCGCCTGCTCGTGCCGCACCAGAATATGGGGGATTTTGCTGGCTTTAAACAGTGCATCGTAGATATGCAGTACTGCGCCGCCGGGGTATCCGAAAATAAACTCCACACCCTCATCTTCGAGCGCACGGGCGATCATCTCGCCGCCTGATAACAATTCTTCAGCCACTTTCCTCTCCTTCACACTGCATGATGCCGGACCAGTAGGATCCGGTTTTTCGCCACCCTGAAAAACACATCGCCACGACGAAGCCGCCGCTGGGCAGTCTGATAACAATCCGGTTGGATCGCACGGGCTGCCCGGATGGTGTGAGACCGACGTCTGCTGACGAACGACTCACCCCGTATGGCTGCGCAAGGTGCTGCGAAGCTGGCAATCCCGCGCGCTGATAGCGTGCAGAGAAAGGAATAACGCCGTAGCCGGCCCCTTTGAAAGTCATCTCAGGGCCCGCAGCTACAGCCGACCGGGCGGTTGACACCCCTGTCGAGCAAGCGCCCGCGGTAAGCGGACCTCGCAAAGCCATGTTCAGGGTAGTGAACAAGCGCGCATTCTTGTGACATGCGCTGCATTTGTCAACGAAAAACAGGTAAAACTTGCTGCAAATCACGGTCTTAGAGCGCCAAAGGCGTGATAATCTATCGGCGATAAACACCAGAAGGAACGTTCCCCGTCCCAAATTGTCTGAAAACACACGCCATGAATATCAAAATCAGCAAAGCGGCACTCAGCACAGTCTTTAGCCTGCTCCTTGCAACGCCGGTTATTGCCGCCGACGGCTACTACAGCTGGCAGGACGAAAACGACATCACCCACTTCGCCAAGACACCGCCGCTCAACGTCGATTCGACGTCACATGATTTCGCCAACCAGCGCGATTTTCATTCCCAGTACCAGACACCCCCCGCTGCGAGCAAGCCGGCACAAGCGGTAAAGAGCGACACGAAAGAACCGGCGGCGACCGAGACCGTCGCCACCGATACCGGCACTATGCCGCTGGTCTATGAGAAAGATCCGCAGCGCTGTGCCCAGGCGCAGAAAAACCTGCGCGCACTGGATAGTGCGCGACCGATCAGAGTAACCGATGAGAATGGTGCGAAAAGCCTGCTATCCGCTGATCAAAAAGCACAGCAACGCGAGCTTGCCACGGAAGTCATGCGCATTCACTGCTAGGCCGCGTCTGCGGACTCGCTGGTAAATGTCATCGCGTCCCCGTCGTAGCCGACCAGCACCGTATCACCGACACTGAAGTCGCCGCGAAGAATCGCCTCTGCCAGCGGGTTTTCCAGCTCCTGCTGAATCGCACGCTTTAACGGCCGCGCACCAAACAGGGGGTCGAATCCCGCTTCCGCAATCCGCGTCATCGCATCCTCGTGCACAATCAGCTTTAACTCCCGCTCTTTCAAACGCTTGCCCAGCGCTTCGATCTGTAAGCCGGCGATTTCTGCAACCTGGGCTGCATCCAGCGGCCGGAATACAACCATCTCATCGAGCCGGTTGATAAATTCAGGGCGGAAATGTCCGGCAACCACCTCGAGTACCGCGGTTTTCACGATGTCGTAACCGCTGCCTTGGCGCGACAGCTCCTGAATCCGGTCGGAGCCGAGATTCGAGGTCATCACGATGACCGTATTCTTAAAGTCGACCGTGCGGCCCTGCCCGTCGGTCAGGCGGCCATCCTCCAGCACCTGCAGCAGAATATTGAACACGTCCGGGTGCGCCTTCTCGACCTCATCGAGCAGCAGCAGCGAATAGGGCCGCCGCCGCACCGCCTCGGTGAGGTAGCCGCCCTCTTCATAACCGACATAACCGGGGGGCGCACCGATCAGGCGGGCAACGGAGTGCTTCTCCATAAACTCGGACATATCAATGCGTACCATCGCCTGCTCACTGTTGAACAGGAACGTCGCCAAGGCTTTGCACAATTCGGTTTTACCGACACCGGTGGGTCCGAGAAACAGAAAGGAGCCGTTGGGCCGGTTGGGGTCGCTCAAACCTGCGCGCGACCGCCGCACCGCATTTGACACTGCGGTCACCGCCTCATGCTGGCCGACAACCCGGTGGTGCAACTCATCTTCCATACGCAGCAGTTTTTCACGCTCGCCCTCGAGCATTTTACTGACGGGTACGCCGGTCCAGGCTGATACAACCTCGGCAACCTCTTCTTCGGAAACCTTGTTGCGCAACAACTTCATTTCAGCGCCATCGGCGTTGTCATCGGCCGCACCGAGCTGCTTTTCCAACTCCGGGATGACACCGTACTGAAGTTCCGACATCCGCGTCAGGTCGCTGGCGCGGCGGGCGTTTTCAAGTTCCAAACGCGCCTGCTCCAGCTCGGTTTTGATTTGCTGCGACCCCTGTACCGAGGCCTTTTCACCTTTCCAGATATCTTCGAGATCGGCGAGCTCGCGCTCGAGCTTGCCAATTTGCTCGTTGAGCATGGCCAGCTGCTTGCGGGCACCGTCATCATCTTCTTTGGCCACAGCTTCGCGCTCGATCTTTAACTGGATCAAACGCCGTTCAAGTTTATCGAGCTGCTCCGGCTTGGAGTCAATTTCCATTCGGATGCGACTGGCCGCTTCGTCGATAAGGTCAATGGCCTTATCGGGCAGCTGCCGGTCGCTGATATAGCGCTGTGATAAGCGTGTCGCCGCAATGATCGCCGAGTCGGTAATATCGACGCCGTGGTGAACTTCGTAGCGCTCTTTCAGGCCGCGCAATATCGCGATGGTGTCCTCTTCGTTCGGTTCACCGACAATCACCCGCTGAAAACGCCGTTCCAGCGCAGCATCTTTTTCGATTCTTTGGCGGTACTCGTCCAGCGTTGTCGCACCGACACAATGCAATTCACCGCGCGCCAATGCCGGCTTCAACATATTGCCCGCATCCATTGCACCCTCGGCGGCACCAGCGCCGACCAAGGTATGAATTTCATCGATAAAGAGAATGACCTGCCCCTCTTCCTTGGCCAGCTCATTGAGCACGCCCTTGAGGCGCTCTTCAAAGTCACCGCGGAATTTGGCACCGGCCAGTAATGACCCCAGGTCAAGCGACAGCAAACGCTTGTTTTTGAGGCCTTCCGGCACTTCCGAATTAACAATACGCTGCGCCAGGCCTTCAACGATGGCGGTCTTACCGACACCGGGCTCACCGATCAGCACCGGGTTATTTTTGGTGCGGCGCTGCAATACCTGAATGGTGCGGCGGATCTCATCATCGCGGCCGATCACCGGATCAAGCTTGCCTTCTCTGGCCCGCGCCGTCAGATCGATGGTGTATTTTTCCAGCGCCTGGCGCGCTTCCTCTGCATCTGCATCACTCACTTTTTCACCTCCGCGAACCGCAGTAATCGCCGTCTCAAGTTTGTCTTTGGTAATACCACAACCGGTCAGCAAATCGTGGATTGCGCTTTTCAGTTCCAGAAACGCCAGCAACAACAACTCGCTGGAAATATAGCTGTCGCCGCGCTGCTGTGACTGTTTGTCGGCGATATTAAAAGCACGCTGCAGGTCGGTCGAAATATGGACCTCTCCGGCGGCGCCTTCGACTTTCGGCAGCCGGGAAAGCGATTCTTCGAGTTTTTGCTCAAGCACCGGCATATTGGCACCGGCATTGGCCAACAGCGGCCGGGTCGAGCCGCCACTCTGCTGCAACAAGCTCCGCAACAGATGCTGCGGCTCTATAAATTGATGGTCACGCCCCAACGCCAACGACTGGGCATCGGCAAGGCCGCTCTGCAAGGAATTGGTCAGTTTGTCGAATCGCATCGCCGCTCCCGGTGAGTTAACTGGTACTCGTTGAGAAATGGGGTCGTGTCCGCCGAAATCAAGCGCGGGTTAACCCCTATGGAGCCACACCAGGCTCGCATGGCGGCCACTGGCCGCCTCCGCGCGATACGAGAAAAACCGGTTATTGTCCTCGACTGTACACCAATGCCCGCCGGACACCGAGACCACGCCCAGACCCCGTAACTGCGCCCGCGCCAGAGCGCAAAGATCGCATAGGTACTTGTGATCGCTGTCCGCTACCGCAGTGAATGCGGCTTCAATATCAGCCTTGGAGACACCCTTAAACTCGGCCATAAAGCGATCGCGAACCTCTGCGCCGACCTCAAAATGCCGCGGGCCAATGGCCGGGCCCAGCCAGGCCAGCACCCGCGCCGGTGCCGGAAACTGCCGCAGCGTATTTACCAAGATCCCGGCGCAAAGTCCGCGCCAGCCGGCATGCGCCGCGGCCACGCGGCTGCCATTCTGATCACAAAACAATACCGGCAAACAGTCTGCGGTCATAATCGCACAGGCGACACCCGGCTCGGTGGTATAGCAGGCATCAGCCTCTACTTCGCCTGTTTCACCGGCACGCACCACCCGGTCGCCGTGGACTTGGGTTAACCACTGCACAGGGCCGGGTATGGCGCAATCGGCTATTAATCGCCGACGGTTTTCCGCGACCCGCCGCGGATCGTCGCCGACATGATCCGCCAGATTAAAATTATCTATGCCGTGCCAGTGACGCTCGGTCGAGACCGCCCGGACATTCGCCGGCGCGGGCCAGTCCGGCGCCAATACGCCGCCGGGCTCAGGCACTGTCTTCGGCCGCCAGCAGCGCCAACAGCGCCTGCATGTCCGCGGGCAACGGCGCCTCTGTCGCCAACGGCTGCTCCGTTAACGGATGAATAAATTCGAGCCTTGCCGCATGCAGTGCCTGTCGGCGGAAGCCCCGCAGACCTTCGATCAGCACATCGCTGGCAGCCGACGGCAGCCACGGTTTACCGCCGTAGACTGAATCTCCGACCAAGGGATGCTTGATGTGGGCCATATGTACACGAATCTGGTGGGTGCGCCCGGTTTCCAGCGAACAACGCAGCTGCGTAAAGTGAGCAAAGCGCTGCACCAGCCGGTAATGGGTGACCGCCGCTTTACCGCCGCGGGCGACAACGGCCATCCGCGTTCTCACCGAAGGGTGGCGACCGATCGGCGCATCGACAGTGCCGCCGCCGGTCAGCTGGCCGCGCGCCACCGCAACATACTCCCGGCTTACCCGCCGCGCCTGTAGTTGCCTGATCAGGCTTTGGTGCGCGTTGAGGCTGCGCGCGACCACCATCACGCCGGTGGTTTCACGGTCCAGACGATGAACAATGCCGGCGCGCGGGATGCCGCTCAGTTCAGGCGCATAGTGCAGCAAGGCATTGAGCAACGTGCCGTCCGGGTTGCCGGCGCCGGGATGCACCACCAGGCCCGCCGGTTTATTGAGCACCAGCAGATCTTCGTCCTCAAACAGGACCTCCAGCGGAATCGGTTGCGCCTCAAACTCACGCCGTTGCGCCACTACCGCGTCTAACAACAGAACACCGCCGGCAGCCACCTTGTCCCGTGGCCGGCAGCTAATACCATCCAGCGTCAGCTCACCGCTTTTTATCCACAGCTGGAGCTGGCCGCGGGAGAATTCCGGCATCAGCATTGCCGCGGCCTGATCGAAACGCTGCCCTGCCTGTTCGGCGGTCACCTCCGCACGCCGCTGCAAGGACTGCTCGGTCACAGGCGAATACCGCGGTTTTCTACCGATACCATCACAATGAAGTTTTCTCCCGAATGCCCGCTGTGGTTAAATAGCGCGTTTATCTGACCGTGATGTCACCGACCTGTCAAATGCGCCTTAAATCCCGCTCCAAACTGCTGTTTACCGCAATTATCCTGCTGAGCCTCGCCCTTATCGGCGGCTGCGCCAGCAAACCGAAAAAGCTTAATGTCGCGGAGGGCACCGGCGAACAACAGATTTACCGTGCGGCTCAAAAGTATCTCGACTCGGGTAATTTTGCGCTGGCGGTGCAAAACCTGCAGCTGCTGGAGAGCCGCTACCCGTTCGGGCGCTATGCCGAACAGGCACAGCTTGAAATTATATATGCGCACTACCGCTCCCGCGAACCGGAGGCCGCGATCGCCGCTGCCGACCGCTTTATCCGCCTGCACCCGCAGCACCCGAATGTGGATTACGCTTACTACCTGCGCGGACTTTCGAACTACACCGAGGGCGAGGGCCTGCTCGAACGCTTCCTGCCCACCGATATCACCACCCGCGACCCCGGCGCGGCGATACAGTCCTTTGAAGATTTCCGGCAGCTGATTCAGCGCTACCCGGAGAGCAAATACGCCGCTGACGCCAAGGCGCGGATGATCTATCTGCGCAACCGGCTCGCGCGCTACGAGATCAACGTCGCCAACTACTATTTCAAGCGCAAAGCCTATCTGGCAGCGGTCAACAGGGGTCGCTATGTGATTGAAAACCTGCCTCAGGCCGAAGCCGTGCCGGACGCACTTGCGGTGATGGTACAGGGCTATTTACTGCTGGGCATGAAAGATCTGGCGCAACAATCCTTGCTGGTGCTGCGCACCAATTATCCGAAACACCCGTCGCTGGACAGCAAAGGCAACTTTCGCTCTAAAGTCGGTACCGACCGCGAGCGCTCGACGCTCAACAAGGCTACCTTCGGCTTACTCGGCCGCGACCCGGCGCCGGTCTTCGACAACCGCATCAAACACTGAATACCCTTCGCCGCGGCGCCACTCTGCCGCGGCCTAGTCTCCCGCAGGCCAACGGTTGGTAATCGGATAACGGCGGTCTCTGCCAAAACCGCGCTGTGTGACGCGCGGACCGATCGCACCCTGACGGCGCTTGTACTCGTTGATATCGATTAAGCGCACCACACGATGCACGGTGTGCTCATCAAAGCCGGCTTTAATGATGGCCTCGGCACTTTCATCGAGCTCAACGTAACGATGCAAAATCTCATCCAGCACATCGTATTCGGGCAAATTGTCCTGATCGACCTGATCCGGCGCGAGTTCGGCAGAAGGCGGCCGCGTAATCACCCGCTCCGGAATGACTTCGCCGAGGCTGTTGCGATATCGCGACAGCGCATAGACCAGCGTCTTGGACACGTCTTTCAGCACATCGAAGCCACCGGCCATATCGCCGTACAAGGTAGCGTAGCCCACCGCCAGCTCGCTTTTATTACCGGTGGTGATAACCAGACTGCCGAACTTATTCGACATCGCCATCAGTAACACGCCGCGGCAACGGGCC
>JBFJYC010000031.1:0-17284 GCA_041622815.1 Spongiibacteraceae bacterium
ACTGGGCATTCTCGGTGCCGGTCAGTTGGGTGCCGGTATTGCGGCGATGGCGGCGCAAAAAGGCATTGATGTGGTGCTCAAGGACATCAACCAGGAAAATGCCGATCGCGGTAAAGCTTATGCAGCGACGGCCTATGAGAAAAACCGCCGCGTCAGTGAGGCGCAGGCTGGCGAGTATCTGGCGCGGATCAAGCCGAGCGCGGATTACGCCGATCTGGCGGACTGCGATGCGGTGATCGAGGCGGTGTTTGAAGACCGTAAGATCAAAGCAGCGGTAACCAAAGACACCGAAGCAGTGATTGCGGATAGCGCATTGTTCGCCTCCAACACGTCAGCGCTGCCGATCACCGAACTCGCCGGGGCCAGTGGCCGGCCGGCGAACTTTATCGGCATGCACTTCTTCTCGCCGGCTGAAAAAATGCCGCTGGTAGAAATTATCCGTGGTGAGAAGACCGGCGATGAAGCTGCGGCGCTCGCCTATGATCTGGCGCAGCAGCTCGGTAAAACCCCGATTCTGGTCAACGACGGCCCCGGCTTCTTCACCAGCCGCGTGATTGGTAAAACCGTTTCCCAGGGCGCGGCAATGCTGGAAGAGGGCGTCAATCCGGTGCTGATCGAATCGGCGGCGCGGGATAACGGCTCACCGATTGGCCCGCTCGGGGCGATCGATGAAATCTCCCAGGAAACGGCTTACAAAAATGGCCAGCAGGCGAAAGCCGATGTTGAAGCGCAGGGCGGCGAGTGGCAGGACAACGCTGCGGCGCGGGTCATCGGCCGCATGGTCAACGAATTCAGTCGCAAGGGTAAGGTGCACGGCGGCGGTTATTACGAGTATCCGGAAGGCGGCAAGAAGTTTATGTGGCCGGGCCTGAAAGCGGCGTTCGCGCCGAATGGCTATACCGAAATGCCCTACGAAGATATCAAGGATCGCCTGACCTACTGCCAGAGCCTCGAAGCGGTGCGCGCGATGCAGGATAACGTCGTGACCAGCGCGGCCGATGCCAATATCGGTTCGATTATGGGCATCGGTTTTCCGGCGCAGACCGGCGGTGTGCTGCAGGCGATCAATGCGATCGGTCTCGACCGCTTTATCGCGCGTTCTGAGGAGCTGGAAGCCCGCTACGGTGCCGATTTTGCCGTACCCCAGTTGCTGCGTGATCGCGCAGCGGCAGGCGAGCTGTTCCTCTGATAAAATCCGCCCTCTTTATTTTCAAAGCGGGGCGGGTTCCGGCCCGCCGCGGCCGGCAGTAGCGGCCTTTGCGGGTGTGAAATGTCTGTACAAACTGAGATTGAAACCAAACTGAGCGCGGCGTTGATGCCGCAGCATTTGAGCGTGGCCAACGAAAGCCATATGCACAGCGTGCCGCCGGACTCGGAAACCCACTTCAAAGTCACTATCGTCAGCGAACGGTTTGCCGGCCAGCGTAAGGTCGCGCGTCACCAGTCGGTCTACGGCCTGCTTAAAGATGAGCTCGCCGGTCCGGTACACGCGCTGGCGCTGCACACCTACGATCCCGCAGAGTGGGCTGAGCGCAACGGCGTGGCGCCGGCGTCGCCCGAATGTCTGGGCGGTAGCAAAGCCGAATCCTCCTGATGTCCGAACCGATTATTGTCGCGGCACTGTATAAGTTTGTGTCACTGCCGGATTTTCACGAGTTGCGCGAGCCGCTGCTGGCCGCGTGTGTGCGCAATGACGTGAAGGGCACGCTGCTGTTGGCTGAGGAAGGCATCAACGGCACCATCGCGGGTTCGCGCGAAGGTATCGATGCGGTGCTGGCGTGGTTGAAAAGCGATGCGCGGCTGGCGGACCTGCGCCATAAAGAGTCGCAGGATGCGCAGCAGCCCTTCCTGCGCATGAAGGTCAAACTGAAGAAAGAAATTGTCACCATGGGTATTACGGGTGTCGATCCGGTTGCACACGCCGGCCACCGGGTACGCGGCGCCGAGTGGAATGCGCTGCTTGCTGACCCGGATGTGGTGGTCGTTGACACCCGCAACGACTACGAAGTCGCACTGGGCACTTTTAAAGGCGCGATCAATCCGAATACAGACTCGTTTCGCGAATTTCCGGAGTGGGTCGAACAGAATCTCGGTGCGGATAAGTCAAAAAAAGTCGCTATGTTCTGCACCGGCGGTATCCGCTGCGAAAAGGCCTCGGCCTGGATGCGGTCGGCGGGCTATAACGAAGTCTACCAGCTCGACGGCGGTATTCTCGATTATCTGGCGCAGGTGCCGGAGCCTGAGACCGCCTGGGAAGGCGAGTGTTTTGTTTTCGATAACCGGGTCTCGGTGGATCACGATCTGCAGGCCGGCAGCTACCAACTCTGCCACGGCTGTCGCCGCCCGATCGACCCCGGTGCGATGAAAATGCCCCAATACGAGGCGGGGGTTTCCTGTCACCAGTGCTTCGACGAAACCAGCGATGAAGACAAGGCGCGTTTTCGCGAGCGCCAGAAACAGATTCAGCTGGCCAAAGCCCGCAACGAGGCCCATCTGGGCAGTGCACGCCCTGAGAGTTGATTGGCCTTTTTCGATGCGGGGATGCCGGCGCGCGGTGTTAAACTTGCCCGCTGCAGCGTCAAATTCTTTGAATTCAGCGATAAATAGGACAGCACCATGAGTCTGATTAAAGGCCTGCCCGAGGGCAAGTACGCCGATCTACCCAATGGTCACCGGATCCATTATCTGGACGAAGGCGAAGGTCCGGTGGTGGTCTTTCTGCACGGCAGCGGCTCAGGTGCCAGCGGCCACAGCAACTTCAAAGGCAACTACAAGTGGCTGGCGGAGCAGGGTTTCCGCGTTATCGTGCCGGATCATATCGGCTACGGTTATTCCGACAAGCCGGACGATGTGCAGTACCACATCAATTTTTTTGCCGAATGCATTTTTCAAACACTGGCCATCGCCGGTGTCGGTAAGTACGCCATTATCGGCAACTCGCTGGGCGGCGCGATCGCGTTGCGCATGGCGCTGGATGCCCCCGATGCCGTCACCCATCTGATTCTGATGGCCCCCGGTGGCATCGAAGAGCAGCCGGCCTATTTCACCATGCCGGGCATGCAGATGATGAAGGAGGTGTTTACCTCTGCCGAGCCGGTTACGCCGGAGCGCATGAAGGCATTTTTCGCGGAAGCTTTTGTTGTTGATCCGTCGATTATCGACGATCAATTGGTGCAGGAGCGCTGGGAGTCAATGCAGACCCAGAACGCGCAGGTGATTCAGACCATGGTCGTGCCCAATATGGAAGACGACCTGCACAAGCTGCAGTGCCCGGTGCTGGGTTTCTGGGGCATGAATGAAAACATGATGCCGGAGACCGGCATTATGAAGCTGGCAAAGAAGTGTCCGGATGTACAGATGGTGTTGTTGTCCAACTGCGGGCATTGGGTGATGCTGGAGCATCGCGATACGTTTAACCGGATGACGAGGGATTTTTTACAGTCTCGTTGAAGTTCTCGGATCTGAGTGCAGAGTGAGCAGATTTTCTTTCGTAGTGACTAGCGGCAGGACAGCCGAGGGACCGGGCCATGGATGGTCCATCGGAACGGAGAAAGGGAATGTGCTCGCTCTGAACGTGTTCCGGGCACTTAACGAAGCTTAGTGGCGCAACAGTCCACATGATTTTTCTGCGACACGCCGTGAATACGTCCGTGTAGGCTCGGCGCCAGCTTCCATGCTGGCGACGGTCTCAGAAAAATCATCTGAACCGTTGCTTCTCCCCTAGAAGTTCGCACTGAGCATTGGGCGTTGGGTTGCTGTTCTGGAGTGACTAGCGGCAGGACAGCCGCGGGACCGGGCCATGGATGGCCCAATCGGAACGGAGGAATAGACCCCGTTTTTATGCCACGGACTTGGATTAATAGATGAAAACAGAAAAACGAAATGAATTAGGCGACGAGCTCTACGAAGCACTTGTAGGGCAAAAGACGTTGGCGCCGTTCACCGAGCGCGAACCGGATATCACCATCGACGATGCCTATTATATTTCCTTGCGGATGGTGCAGCGTCGTGTCGACGCCGGTGAAAAGATTATCGGTAAGAAGATTGGCGTGACCAGCAAGCCGGTGCAGGAAATGCTCGGCGTGCATCAGCCGGACTTCGGATTTCTGACCGACAAAATGCATTTTGAAAACGGCGCGGATATTTCTATCACAGAGCATTTAATCCAGCCGCGCGCCGAAGCTGAGATCGGCTTCTGCCTGAAAAAGGATTTGCAGGGCCCCGGTGTGACCGAGCAGGACGTGCTCGAAGCTACCGACTACATCATGCCGTGTTTCGAGATTGTTGATTCGCGCATCAAAGACTGGAACATCAAAATTCAAGACACCGTGGCGGATAATGCCTCTTGTGGTGTATTTGTACTGGGTGACGCTAAGGCTGATCCCCGCGATCATGATTTACCGAATCTGAAGATTACCGTTAAGAAGAACGGCGAGTTACTGAGTGAAGGGCTGGGCTCGGCGGTGCAGGGTAATCCGTTGACCGCTGTGGCGTGGCTGGCCAATACGTTGGGAGCCTACGATATTCCCTTCAAGGCGGGTGAATTTATATTATCCGGGTCGTTGGTGCCGTTAGAGAACGCGCGGCCCGGCGATAAGTTTGAGTTGGAGTTGCATGGTATCGGCGCGGCTTCGGTCAGCTTTTCATAATTTTTTGAACGTAAAAGTGGAACAACACAATGGCTGAAAAAATTAAGGCAGCAATCATCGGTCCCGGTAATATCGGTACCGACCTGTTGATGAAGGCAATGCGCTCGGATGTGATCGAGCCGGTTTGGATGGTAGGCGTGATTCCCGATTCCCCCGGTCTGGCCCGCGCGGCGGAGATGGGTTTAAAAACCACCGCCGAGGGTGTCGACGGCATGCTGCCGACGATCGAAGAGGATGGCGTACAGATCTGCTTCGATGCGACGTCTGCCTACGTGCACGCGGATAACTCTCGCAAGGTTAACGCCCACGGCGTCTTGATGATCGACCTGACACCGGCCGCTATCGGTCCTTATTGCGTACCGCCGGTGAATCTGAAAGACGCGGTGGCCACCAAGGCGATGAACGTGAATATGGTTACCTGCGGTGGTCAGGCGACAATTCCGTTGGTCGCGGCGGTCAGCCGTGTACAGAAAGTCAGCTACGGCGAAATCGTCGCAACGGTATCTTCCAAATCAGCCGGCCCCGGTACGCGCAAGAATATTGATGAGTTTACCCGCACCACGGCCAACGGTATCGAAGTCGTCGGTGGTGCTGATAAAGGCAAAGCCATTATCGTGATCAACCCGGCCGAGCCACCGTTGATTATGCGCGACACAATTCATTGTCTCACCGAAGAAGAGCCGGATCAGGAAGCCATTACCGCCTCTGTCCTCGAGATGATCAAAGAGGTTCAGAAATATGTACCGGGCTACAAGCTGAAAAACGGCCCGGTATTCGACGGCAATCGTGTGTCGATTTATATGGAAGTGGAAGGGCTCGGCGACTTCCTGCCCAAGTATGCGGGTAATCTCGACATTATGACGGCGGCGGGACTGCGCACCGCGGAAATGTTCGCCGAAGAAATTCTCGCAGGTCGTATGGAACTGCAAAAGATAGCGGCTGCTTAGGCCCGGGAGAGATCAGATGAACTTAAAAGGTAAGAAGGTCACGTTACACGATATGTGCCTGCGTGACGGTATGCACGCTAAGCAGCACCAGATTTCAGTCGAGCAGATGGTCGCTATCGCCACCGGTCTGGACGACGCCGGTATGCCGATGATCGAGGTGACCCACGGTGACGGTCTCGGCGGCACCTCGGTGAACTACGGTTTTCCGATGCATAGCGACGAGGAATATCTGACGGCAGTATGCAAAGCCGTAAAGAACGCGAAAATATCGGCATTATTGTTACCGGGTATCGGTACCGTCGATCACCTGAAAATGGCGGTGGATTGCGGTGTGAAAACGATCCGCGTCGCCACTCACTGCACCGAGGCCGATGTTTCCGAGCAGCACATCATGATGGCGGCGGATATGAAGCTGGATACTGTCGGCTTTCTGATGATGGCGCATATGATCAGCGCCGAGGAAATTCTCGAACAGGCGAAGTTGATGGAATCCTACGGTGCCAACTGTATTTACTGCACCGACTCAGCCGGCTATATGCTGCCGGATCAGGTTGCCGAGCGGATAAAATTATTGCGTGCAGAGCTCAAGCCGGAAACCGAGTTGGGCTTTCACGGCCACCACAACCTCAGTCTCGGCGTGATGAACTCGCTGGTCGCTATTGAGCATGGTGCCAGCCGTATCGATGGCTCTGCGGCCGGACTCGGTGCCGGCGCCGGCAATACACCGCTGGAAGTACTGGTTGCCGTGATGGACCGTATGGAAGTGAATCATGGTGTCGATCTCTACAAAATTATGGATGTTGCCGAAGATCTGGTAACACCGATGATGGATCAGCCGATCCGCATCGACCGCGACGCACTGACGCTGGGCTATGCCGGTGTCTACTCCTCATTCCTGCTGTTCGCACAGCGCAGCGCGGCCAAGTACGGTTTGTCATCGCGGGATATTCTGGTCGAACTCGGCCGGCGCCGCACCGTCGGCGGGCAGGAAGATATGATCGAAGATCTGGCGCTGGATATGGCGAAAGCGGCCGGCACTATTTCCTGATGCTTGTTTAAAAAAAATATAATAAAAACAAATAGATAGATTGTATCTGGGGTGGTTCGCCAGCTTTTGCCGGTGGCGCTGAACCGCGAACTGCCCCACAACCTTGACTAGGGTAAACCCGTACACTGAAAGCATCGAAGTCAGTAGTGATGCCCTGTGCTCAAAAGCCTGCGTGTTCAGATCGTGCTGTTTATATTGGCCGTGGTGCTCAGCACCGCGGCGATGCTCAGTGTTTTTGTTGAGTACCGGTCCCGTATTTATTTTCTCGAAGTGGCCGGTAATGGTTTGTCCGGCCTCGCCCGCAGTACCGCCCTCGAATTTGATCGTCAACTCGCCGCCCGTAAACGCGAGGTTGAAGCGCTGGCGGCGATGCCGGATTTCCGCGCGTCGATGCTCGGTGGCTGCGGCCAATCCTTTGTCGTGCGCGCACGTCTGCAATCCGCCGCCAATCATACCGGCGCCTACCAATGGATCGGCCTTGCCGACAAGCGCGGTAAAATTTGCGTGACCGATAGTATCGACAAGCCGCTGGGTAATATTGCCGGACAAGCCGTTTTTGAAAAGGGCATGGCGGCGCCGTGGATGGGTGATAGCCGCCGCCCTGACGCGGCCGGTAATCCGGTGTGGGGTGTCGATATTGCGGCGCCGGTACTGGGGCCGGATAACACATCGATCGGTGTGGTGGTTGCCAGGCTCGACCGACGCTGGATCGGCCGGTTGCAGCAACAGGTGTTGCAGCCCTTACTGGACGAAACCGGTGCTTCCGCGGTGGTTCTCAATAGTAGCGGGCAAGTGCTGATGGTTTCCGGTGAGGCGGACCTGACCAAACTGGCTGAGTTGGATATTGGGGAATTGCGGTCGCAAGGTTTACGTTGGCGCCGTAGTAAAGACAGCGCCGGACGCGGCTGGGTAAGGGGTTTCGGATTCGGCACTGTGCAGGCGTCGTCAACGGGCTGGGCAGTCATTCTGAGTGAACCGATCGATAAGGCCTTCGCACAGGTCTATGCATTCCGGGTTGATGTTTTGGCCGGCACGGTGTTTTTTCTTTTAATTAGTCTTTATTTTTCGGTGCCGGTGTCGCGCTGGCTGACTCAGCCGATCCAGCAACTCAGTGACGCGGCCAGCGCGGTGCAGCACGATAGAAACGCCAAAATTGCGCGCGTGCGCGGCATCCGCGAATTAGAGCAGCTGTCCGATGCCCTGCAGTCTATGGTCGCATCGCTGACGCATTCCGAGCACGCTTTAATCAAGGCGCGGGGGCAGGCGTATACCGACCCGTTAACGGGGCTGCACAACCGCCGCAGCCTGGAGGTTTATATTGCTGATCTTCAGGATCTGGCGACCGACGCCGATCGCGCGGCATTTATCTATATCGACCTGGACCGGTTTAAATTGATTAACGACACCCATGGCCACGCTGCCGGAGACGCGGTGCTGAGGCAGGTCGCGAAGCGAATGCATCTGACCTTTCGGGAGTCAGATTTACTGGTGCGGCTGGGCGGTGATGAGTTTGTCGTGGTGGTGCATTACCGGGATGAATCGGCACCGGATCTGGTGATGCTCTCTGACCGGCTCGTTGCGCGTATCCGTGAACCCATTGCATACAACGGTCAAGACTTTAACGTCAGTTGTAGTATCGGTATCGCGCAGTGGGATGGCGCTGAAGCGCTGGAAGCGGCGATGCACTCGGCGGATGAGGCCTTGTATCAGGCAAAAGCGGCGGGGCGGGATTGCGTAGTATTTTCCGGGGAAGCGCCTGCACAATAAGCCTTAAAGTATGTGAATAGATTTAGCCCGCTGCGCTACCGGAAGTCACCGCGCAGCTTGATGTCGGTAATATCTTCGCTGCAACAGGGTCCTGTGGAGTAGCAGAAATCTCGCTCAGTGTTGTTGCTGTGTCAGTAAGCCAATGGCTGAATTCGGCGCGTTGGTCGGGGGATAGACTGCTGAACAGTGTCGCGAAATAATCGATCCAGCGGTTGCGGTTGCGGTAGTACGCATCCGCATTGTTACGTTCACTCAGACTCTCAACCGCTCTGAGATGCGCAGTGACCCGCGCCTGAAATCCGGGCTGCTGTCGCTGTTTAAGCAGCGTAACAAGCTCTACCGACCAGTTGCGCCACAGTCTCATAAATGCGCCGCGCTGCCCGGATTGCGCTGCAATCATTGTGCGAAGGTGCTGCTGCTGTGGCTTATCCAAGTTGAGGCCGATGCGGCCGAGCCATTTCACACCGGAACGAAAATTATCTTCTAACCGCTCTTCGGGGCTCATGTCTTCGTATTCTTCCACGAATTCGCGGTAGCGTTTTTCAAGATGAGTATCGATTTGCTGAAGCTGGCGGTTGCTGATTGCCGCCAGAAAGTCACCGGATTGGTATAGCGGATTGCAGCTGGCCGTCGCGTCACCGATGGCATCGAGCTGTTCTGTCCAGCGTTTGACGTCTTCATAGGATGTCGTTGTGGTGCTGCTGATATGCGCCGCGAGTGTGTTCATCATCGCCGCATAGCGCGGCAGTTCGTTATGCCGGTGCCAGTAATGAAATTCGTCGACTGCCTGCCGGATCCACTGCCGTTGTTCCCGGTCAAAATCCGCATAATCTTCAAACCGGCCCGCCAGGATACTATCGAAGCGGTTGTACAAAGCGGGCAGCAGCCAGCTACCTGTTGAGCAGCCGGCGAGCAGTACTATCAGCGGTGGTAACAGCGCGTGGCGCAGGGGTGGCAATCTTTTCAACTGTGCGTAAAACCGGGGTTCAGAATCGGAGCTGAGTACCATACGCTCTGCGCTTTGAATCGGCTACACTGGACGCTGCTTACATCTTCACTACCCATAAGAATCAGGCAGGTCACCATGAATTCCTCCGCTGAAACCGCATCGTCGCATGATAAAAAACTGTTTATAGGCTGTTTTATCGCACTGGTCGCTACCGCGTTCGGCTTTATTGCCCGGGCACTGACCGCGGCTGAATGGGGGCCGGAGTTCGGGCTATCGGAAACCCAGGTTGGCGAGATACTTGGTGCGGGGCTATGGCCGTTTTCGATCAGCATCATCGTCTTCAGCCTGATCATCGACAAGGTCGGTTATCGATCGGCCATGCTCTTCGGCCTGTTTTGCCACACGGTTTCCACCATTGTGATCGTCGCTGCGGACAGCTACGAGATGATGTATCTCGGCACTTTTATTCTGGCTTTGGGTTGCGGCACCGTCGAGGCCTATATCAATCCGTTGGTTGCGACGATGTTCAATAAAGATAAAACCCGCTGGCTGAATATGCTGCACGCCGGCTGGCCGGGCGGACTGGTTCTGGGCGGTATTATCGCGCTGCTGATGGGGCCGGAAATTCATTGGAAGCTGAAAATCAGCCTGATAATGATTCCGACCGCGATCTACGCGTTTATGTTGTGGGATAAAACGTTCCCGGAGCAGGAGCGGGTTGCCGCCGGCGTCAGTTATCAGGACATGCTTAAAGAAGTGGGTGGTGTCGGCGCACTGATTATCTCCGCCTTGGTGTTTATGGAAGTCGGGCGCGTCTTCGCGTGGTCGCTGACCTTGGTAATCGCGCTGATTGCCGCGGCAACAATTGCCTACTCACTGGTATCGCGCTCGGTGGGGCGGCCGCTGTTTATATTCTTTCTACTTATCATGATGCCGTTGGCGACCACGGAGCTGGGCGTGGACTCCTGGATCACCAGTCTGATGAGTTCCTCGATGGAAGAAATGGGCATCGCAGCGGGCTGGGTATTGGTTTATACCTCGGCGATTATGACCGTGCTGCGATTGTTTGCCGGCCCGTTGGTGCATCGTTTCTCGCCGCTGGGGTTATTGGCGATCTGCTCCTTAATTGCGGCCTCGGGACTGGTGCTGCTGTCCGGTGCCAGTGGCGCGGTGGCGATCCTGGTGGCGGCGACGCTCTACGGTATCGGTAAGAGTTTCTTCTGGCCAACCACACTGGGTATTGTCGCGGAACAGTTTCCCCGTGGCGGCGCATTGACGCTCAACACCGTCGCCGGTGTCGGCATGTTGGCGGTCGGGATTGTCGGCAGCCCGATTCTCGGCGGCTTGCAGGACAGCTCGCTGGACCGCGAGCTGGCGGCAAAGGCGCCGGCGTTACACGCGCAGGTGGTTATCGACGAAAAAGTCAGCATTACCGGCAGTTACAAGGCGGTGAATACCGAGGCGCTCGCCGCAGCCGGTCCGGAGGCACAGGCGGTGGTCGCCGCGGTGCAGGGTAGCGCGCGCAAGCAGGCGCTGAGCAGCGTCGCGATATTGCCGCTGTTTATGTTTGCCTGCTACGTGTTGCTGATGCTGTGGTTCCGCGGTCGCGGTGGCTATAAGCCGGTTGATATCTCGACAACGTTTTAACTTCGGCAGACACCACGCCGGTCCCAGAAACAACCGAATCGGTCGCTTTTGACATTGCTCCCTGCCTGAAAAATAGGCAGCATCTCCTTATAAGTAGAATTACTGGGTCGGGGAGAATTGCATGCGCAGTAGTGGTCAGTTGTCGGGATTTTGTGTGGTGCTGGTATTACTGTCCGCCTGTGGCAGCGGCGGCACTGACCGGGCACCGCTTGGTGTGACCACGTCTCCTGCGACGACGCATCGCGACATTGATCCGGTGGTCGCCGGCAGAATTCCGGCGGGTTCGCCGCAAGCGGCACTGCTGGAAGAAACCACCATCACGCCACCTGCGGCCAGTATCTGGCCCTTTGATACAGCCATTCCCAAAATTTCCGGTTCGGGACGTTACGCTCATGGCGCGTTCTACTGGGCGGATTTTTTGTATGACGCCAACGGCGCTCAGGGCCAGTCACAGTACAACACCGGCACCCCGAGTGGCGGTGGTTTGATGTATCCGGGTACCCGGCCCAATGGCAGTGGCCAGGACGACAAATACGACGGTAACGCGGCGGATATTTTTGCCATCGGAATCGGTGCCGACAGCAACCGTAGTTACTGGCGTGTCGACTGGCTGACTTTTGTCGATCCCGGTGCTGCGATTGTCGCGTTCGGTTTGGACTACGACAATAACACCGCTACCGGCACCGACGGTCAGCAGGACGACTGGCCCGGTGTGCCGCGCATCCGCACAGCCGGCATTGATGCCGTTTTGCTTATTTCAAATGCGGGTGTTTTCCTTGCAGACAGTAATGGCACCCGCCGTCTCGGCAGTACCTTTATTGTTGACAGCAGTCAGTCAATGATTGCCCACGTGCCGGTCAGCGAATTACCGGCACTGAGTGGCATTTGGAAGATTTATGCTTTATCCGGCGTGCATGATGGCAGCGGTGCATTTATGGATGACATGCCGGCCTTTCAGGGCCGCGCTACCGACCCGCCGGTATTTAACGCTGCATTTCGTGACTACGATGATGAACTCTTACTGAATAATTTCTGGATGAACGCTACGCAGGCGCAGGATCTGGCCGGTGGTGACGTCGGAAAGTTTGCAATCGCACTGGAGTGGGACAAGCTCGGTACCACCGAACCGGAACCCCGGCGCGTTGGCGCGTATTCGGCGCGCTGGTATGTCTCATCATTGGACAAAGAATACTTCGGTCGCGGCGGCCAGTGGACCGGTGCCGATTCACAGGGGCAGAACATTAATCACTTCGACCAGATTCAGCCCTATGGCATGTATGTGCCCTCGGATTACGACTACGACAATCCGCAGCCGACTACCTTCACATTGCTGCTGCACAGCTTTACCCAGAACTACAATCAATACAGCGCGACGGTCCCGAATTTCCTCGAAGAAACCTGCGAAACACTGCGCAAGTCGATTTGCCTGACAACATTGGGGCGGGGTCAGGCCGGCGGATATATCAACGAAGCGGAGCTCGACTTATGGGAATCTGCCGCCGATATTGCCCGCGATCATTTCATCGACAGCGAGCGGGTTTATACCAGCGGCTATTCGATGGGTGCAAACGGTAGTATCCGCCTGCTGATTAAATACCCGCATGTGTTTGCAGGCGGCGTTGTATTAGCCGGTTCACAAAGTAGTGAAGAGGGCGCCTCCAGCGCGTTGGGTAACGTCAGCGGTTGTTTCGGTGAGCAGCAGCTGCGCAATATCCTGTGGAATGGTTATTACCATGCGCACGGTAGTCTTGATCAGTTAATTCCGTTCAATGAAGCGCGGGACACCATCGACACAATTAAATCTTTGGGTTACCGGTTTACCTTTGACCACTATGTCGCTGAAGATCACGTCGCGTGGACGCTCAAGGATATCGGCTACCCGGCATTCCGCCATGCGACCGAGTGGCTACGTGATACCGCGCCACAAACCCGCAAGGCCAACCCCGGCGAAATTCGTTATCTGTTTACCCCCAAGGACCAGCATCCGGAGTTTAATCTGGGTAGTTACGGGGCCTGGTGGATCAGTGGTTTACAAGTTGCCGATGCGTCGGACTCGCCGATTGCGGCGCAATGCGCGGATTTTGGCGGTCGCGTGACGGCGACATCCCGCGCGATTCCGGAGCAGCCTTACACGCCGGTATTTACCGGCCCGACGCCCGCCGTGCTCGGCCCGCCGCCCCACGACACAGGAGAAACTGCGCACAACACAGAGGCGCAGGCCTGGACCTTAGGCTCTGCACCGGCCGCTGAGCCGGTGTTGGACCTACTGCTGGAGAACGTCGGTCGCATCAATGTCGATATGGCCGCGGCAGCACTGGCGACCGGCGCATCGACGATTAATATCGGAAGTGATTCTAGCTTTACGTTGGTATTGCAAGGCCTGGATGATGGTGTCGGCGCATCGGTCAACGGACAGTTGCTGGCGAACTCGACTAACGGTGAGCTTGTGTTAAGCGATCTCGATGCCGGTCAGTACGCGATAGATATTGAATAAGTATTGCGCCGGCGCTCTTAGCTGGCCGCGGTTTCGGTCGGCGCGACCGGCGTCTTGTCGAGTGCGGTGCCGCCGACGTGCAGCGTTTCTAAGCTGTGCATGGATTTGAATGTGTTCTCGGAAAGCTCGGTAATCGCGGTGCCGTACAGGTTCAGCCAACGCAACTTGCGCAGCGCGCTCAGCCTCAGTACCTGATTGTCGGTGGCGTCGGTGCGACCCATATTTAAACGTATCAGATTGCTCATGCCACCGACGGCCGTCAGTAATTGCGGGTTGAGTTTGCGGCCGGCGATATTCAGATCGACAATATGCATGGCGTAGGGCGCCAGCGTTTGCAGCACACTGTTCAGCTCAGCTTCCTCTACAAATTGCAGATTCACGTTCAGCAGCGAATGATTTTCCTGCGTGCGCACCACCACCGCACGCTGCTTATTCAGCATTTGAATGGTGTTGTCCCCCAGCGGTTGCAGCGTCTCGCTGATCGCAAAGTAATGCCTGGGCATTACCGGCCCGTGTTCGCCACCTTCTTCGCCGCCGATCTCATCGTTAATCCAGGCTAGTAGTTTCGCGACCTCTTCGCTGTTCAGACCGCGGCCGTTCTTTTTCGGAGGCATGGCGCCGGGATCGTCGCGGCTGAGCAGAACACGCCGGATTAATTCGCTCTCCATCGGCGCCTGAAAACGAACAACCCCGGAGCCGACAACTTCGTCAATATTGTGCAGACGCAGATTGCCTTTGTTTTTATCCTCACCATGGCACTTCATACAGTTCTTGCGCAGGATCGGCGCGACAGCAGTGTCGAAGTGCTCTGCACTAAATGCGGTGATGTCGATTTCGTCTTCGCCGCCGCCGAGCAGCGGCGCGGCCCAGGCCGGTGCGTGACGGGCGAGATGGCCTTTGCCGTGCACCAGATCGGCGCCGTGCCAGCCGGTAACCAGAATTAACACCAATGAGGCACTGTAACCGAGCCGTTTCCAATTGCGGTTGGTCGCGTAGCTGCTCAGTTTGCGATAGGCAGTGCCAACAACCCCCGCGACAGTTTGCCAGATGGTTGAGAAAACCGGGTTTAAGGTATTCGCCAGCGTCGCCCGGTATAGCTTGCGCAGCAGCCAGAACACCAGCACCACCGGCAGGAACAGTATGATGAGCACCCACTTCAGCAGCCACCACAGTTTGCCGAGAATCCACTTGGTGCCATGCCATAGGGCAGCGCTACCGCGGGCCAGCACGCCGGGCTCGTCGTATTGTTGGCGGCGTTCAGGCAGATAAATGGCAAGTGCTAAAACAATTATCGATAGCCATGCAAAGCTGGCGTGATTTTGTATTTCGGGCCACGCAAAGCCGTTTGCTTGTGCGTTGGTCATGCCCAGCATCGCGGCGAGTAGCGCAAACAGCAGTGATAGTTTCAGCAGTGACTGACCTGTTTCGGACGCCTCCGGTTGCACCCGCCACCAGCCCCAGATCTTAAAAGCGATCGCGACCGGCAACAATGCGATGGGAAAGTGAACGATAATCGGGTGAAAGTTACCCAGAAATGCAAACTGCGATAAAAGCTGGTCCATGGTGTCACTCAGTCCGGTCAGGCACCCGTCCGGCGCGCTGTTTTATGGTGTCAGGGCGGGTTTAGCTGAACAGATCCGTCACAATCCGCGATTCGCCGACGCCGGTGGCCTTAAAATTGCGGCCGCCGAGCTCAAAGGTCAGGCGTTCGTGGTCGATACCCAGTGCGTAAAGAATGCTGGCATTTAAATCATTGACCGATACCGGGTCTTTGACTGTGTCAAAACCGAAATCATCGGTTTCGCCGTAACCGAAGCCCTGCTTAATGCCGGCCCCGGCCAGCATAATCATGCCGCTGCGCGGGTTGTGGCCACGGCCGAAACCACCGGCCAGGGCGCCTTCGTTGAACGGCGTGCGACCGAATTCACCGGTGACGACGACCAAAGTGTCTTCGAGCAGACCGCGCTGTTTTAAATCGGTAATCAAGCCTTTCAGCGGCTTGTCGATGCCCATGGCTTTCTTGGGAAAACCCTTGTCGATGCCGACGTGGTGATCCCAGCTACCATTGCTGACATCGGTGACGTTGACGAAGCGAACGCCTTGTTCAACCAAACGTCGCGCGGCGAGGAAGTTAGTGCCCACTTCCTTGGTTTCTTCCGCGTCGAGTCCGTACAGGTTTTTAATATGTTCAGGTTCCTCGTCGATATTCATCACTTCGGGAATCGACGACTGCATCTGGTAGGCCAGTTCATAGACCTTGCCATGGGCGAGGCTGGGCTCATCCATACGCTGTTCAAAGGCCATACGGTCCAGTGTGTTCACGTGGTCGATCGACTGCCGCTGCAGCATGGTGTCGACCATATCCGGCGCGTCAAGGAAGTCGACGGCGGCATTGCCGTCGGTAGCGAAGTAGACGCCGTGCAGGTTGCTGGCGAGAAAGCCGTTCTTGTTATAGCCGTGGGTACCGCCGAGATTGATAAAGCCGGGCAGGTTCGGGTTTTCAGTGCCGATGGCGTGGTTGACCCAGGCACCGAGTGCCGGCTTGCCGCCGACCCGCTCGCCGGTGAACAGAAAGTTGCCCGCCGCCGGGTGTGCCGGCGCAAAGTTGCGCAGTGTGTACACCAGCGAAAACTCGTCGATGATGCTGGCAACGTGGGGGAAATAGTTGCTGACGTTGGTGCCGCTTTCACCGTAACGCTTGAATTCGGTCAGCGGTTTCATGCAGTCCTGCTGACATTCATCGCGATGCGCAAAAGGGCGCTTGCCGTCCCATTTATGCAATGCCGGTTTGTCGACAAAGCTCTCAAAGGGTGACATTGCGCCCGCCTGCCAGATAAATATCACCCGTTTGGCGCGCGGTGCGAAATGCATGCCGCCGGCCATCGGCGCAACGATGCCTGCCGGTGAAGAAGCCATCAGCGCGGTGCTACCCAGCGTCATATTCGCCGCGATGCCGGCACCGCTGATACCCATGCCCTTGAGAATATCTCTTCTTTTCATTGCCATGATCTTTCCTTGAGCGTTTGCTCAGACTCTGACGACTGCTTCACGCAGATTCATAATGGTACGTACCTGACTCAGCCAGAACGCGCGCTCGATATCGTTGCCGCCATTGCGCTCCGCATAGAACTGCTTTCTGGCACTGCGGTTAAAGGCGATTTCTTCTTTTGACGGGTCGCGTGCCAGCACCTTGCGGTAGACGTATTGCAGCTTGTCGGTATCCGTCATGCCGCCGGCGGTGACCTCATCGGCGATAATACCGGCGACGCGGAACATCATCGGTTGATTCAGTCCCGCCAAGGCCTGTAGTGGCGTAATACTTTCCGGGCGCTCCATCACCGGTGCGACCCGCGGCTTGGCGCCGAACACTTTCAGCTGCGGCTGAACCGCGTTATTGCGGCGCAGCAGATACACCGCGCGGCGGTACTGGTCGTCGATGTAGGGGTTGTCTTCCGCGCCGTGAATCGTATGTTCGCCGCCCTGTGCGTAGTTCAGCAATCCGGCCATCTTCAGCGCGTTGTCCTGAATAAATTCCGCTTCGATCTGGCGTACGTTTTGCCGCGCGTAGAGTGCATTCTCAGGATCTTTAGCGCGCAACTCGGGACGCATTTCCGAGATCTGTCGGTAGGTGCTGGAGTTTACGATCAGGCTGACCATGTGCTTGATATCCCAGCCACTGTCCATAAGTTCGACCGCCAGCCAGTCGAGCAGTTCCGGGTGTGTACCGCGATGGCCACCACTGCCGAAGTCTTCGACCGTGTGGACAATGCCCTCGCCCATAAA
>JBFJYC010000032.1:0-17125 GCA_041622815.1 Spongiibacteraceae bacterium
GCACCGGTTGTGGCGATCGCATAGCGCCAGCCGTCTTCACCGCCGTACAACAATGCCAGGGTAGGCAAGCTCATAGCCGCCGCCGCTGAGCCGAAGTTGCCCCAGCCGCCGTAAATCCCCTCAGCCAGACCCACCTGCCTTGCCGGAAACCACTCCCCGACCAGGCGGATACCGATGACGAAGCCGGCGCCGATACCGCCCATCAGAAAACGCAGCAACGCAATCGTCTCGTAGCTATCGGCAAAGGCAAAGGCAATACAAAGCGAGCCGCCGATCGCCAGTAGCAAGGAGTACACGATGCGTGGACCGAAGCGATCCACCAGCATGCCGACGATAATGCGCGCCGGAATAGTCAGCGCGACATTCAAAATCATCAGCGCTTTTAGCTGCTGGCCGGACAAATCGAAAGCTTCTTTGATATAGCCCAGCATGGGCGCGTGGTTAAACCACACCAAAAATGAAAGAAAGAAAGCGAACCAACTGAGATGAAGCAGGCGTACCGGAGCCTGCTTGAGATCAATGACGTTAAGCGTTGACGATGACACGTTAAATATTCCTGTTGTGAACCTGCCTGCCCCTGAGCAAGCGCTGTGCCAACACGGCGATGCGCCGATATAAGGGGCTTCTGGTCTATTTTCCGTTGCTGCGACCGTACTAGCCCTGCCTTGAGTTGGTGCACACAGCAGATGTCGCCGCCCCGAACCGCACCGAGGCGGTGCGCGCGCACCGTGACTAGCCACACCGCAACGTCTTTTTCCCGGAAGCGCTTTCCAAAAATCTGTAACTAATTGTTTTTAATGCACTTAATGGCAGAAAGCGCACTGGCACAGCACTTGCTATAGCAGCGGCAACTGAGTCACTGTCGGATGTCGGGCAAATGAGCAACAAATTAAAACTGGTTTTGGTGGGCAACGGCCCGGTCGGGCACCAAGTGCTTGAAACGCTGGCGGGGTCCGGCAATTGCGCACAATTTGATATTACCGTGATCGGCGAAGAGCCACGCCCAGCCTACGACCGGGTGCAGCTCACCAAGTGGTTTCAGACCCGCGATGCTGCAGACCTGAATATGGTCGCAGAGGATTTCTACGCTGCTAACAATATTACTGAGAAGCGTAATACGCGCATCACCGAAATCGACCGCGCTGCACAGCAGGTCGTGACCGACAGCGGCGAGCGCATCGATTACGATCGCCTGGTTCTGGCCACCGGCTCCTTCCCTTTTGTGCCGCCGGTGCCGGGCCATGAACGTGACAACTGCTTTGTCTATCGCACCATCGAAGACTTGGAAGCCATCACCGCAGCAGCGGAGAACGCGAGCGTTGGTACCGTGGTCGGCGGCGGCCTGCTGGGACTGGAGGCGGCTAACGCGCTGCGTGAATTGGGCCTGAAAACCCACGTGGTTGAGTTCGCCCCGCGCCTGATGGCGGTACAGGTCGACGACGGTGGCGGCAAGTTGTTACGCGACAAGATTCAGGCGCTGGATGTGTCGGTGCATACCGGCAAAAACACGCAGGAGATTGTCGATAGCGACACCCATGTGCACCGCATGAACTTTGCCGATGGTGAATCGCTGGATACCGATATTATTGTGTTTTCCGCCGGCATCCGCCCGCAGGATGCGCTGGCCCGTCAGAGCGAACTGGAAATCGGCGAACGCGGCGGTATCGTCATCAATAACCACTGCCAGACTTCCGATGAGAATATTTATGCGGTTGGTGAATGTGCACTCTGGAACGGCCGCATCTTCGGGCTGATCGCACCGGGCAACGAAATGGCGCGGGTTGCCGCGGATCACCTGCTGGGCGGCGCGGAAAAAACCTTTACCGGCGCTGACATGAGTACCAAGCTCAAATTGATGGGCGTTGACGTCGCCTCGATTGGCGATGCCCACGCGCAAACACCGGGGGCGAAGAGCTATACCTTTATCGACGAACAGACCGGCGTCTACAAGAAAATGGTGGTTTCCGAAGACGGCAAGGTTTTGCTCGGTGCGGTACTAGTAGGCGAAGCCGCCGATTACGGCAATCTGTTACAACTCGCCTTGAATGGTATCGAGCTACCGGAAAACCCGGAGCGTATGATACTGCCCGCCTTTGACGGTGCCGCAGCGCCGGCGCTGGGCGTGGATAAGCTACCTGACAGTGCGCAGATTTGCTCCTGCAACAATGTCAGCAAAGGGCAAATCTGCGCGTCCGTACAAAACGGCGCAGTCACAATTGGTGATGTAAAGGCAGAAACCAAGGCCGCGACCTCCTGCGGTGGCTGCAGCGCATTGCTGGGTCAGGTTGTAAACGCCGAACTCACCGCGCTGGGTGTTGAAGTCAATACCGATATTTGCGAGCACTTCGCTTTCACGCGACAGCAGCTGTTCCATTTGGTCAAAGTTGAGAAAATCAAAACATTCGGCAAATTGATTCAGGATCACGGCACCGGACTCGGCTGCGATATTTGCAAGCCGGCGGTGGCCTCTATTCTCGCTACCTGTTGGAATGAACATATCCTGCAACCAGAACACGCCGCGCTGCAGGACACCAACGACCGTTATCTCGCCAATATGCAGAAGAACGGCACCTACTCAGTGGTACCGCGCATGCCCGGCGGAGAAGTCACCCCGGACGGCCTGATTGCAGTGGGCACCGTCGCCAAAAAATTCGACTTGTATACCAAGGTGACCGGCGGTCAGCGTATCGACCTGTTTGGCGCGCGACTGGAACAACTGCCGCTGATCTGGGAAGAACTGATCGCGGCCGGCTTTGAAACCGGACACGCCTACGGCAAATCATTGCGCACCGTAAAATCCTGCGTCGGCTCCACCTGGTGCCGTTTTGGCGTACAGGATAGCGCCGGCACCGCGGTGGCCATCGAGCACCGCTACAAGGGCTTGCGCGCGCCCCACAAAATCAAAATGGCGGTGTCCGGATGCACCCGCGAATGTGCCGAAGCCCAGAGCAAAGATATCGGTGTTATCGCCACCGAGAACGGCTGGAATCTCTATGTCTGCGGTAACGGCGGCATGAAGCCCCGCCATGGCGACCTGTTCGCCACCGATTTAGATACCGATACTTTGATCAGCTATATCGATCGCATCCTCATGTTTTATATACGCACCGCAGATCGTCTGCAACGCACGTCGGTATGGATGGAAAACCTCGAAGGCGGGCTCGACTACCTGCGCGACGTGGTGATCAATGACTCACTGGGTGTGTGCGAGGAACTCGAAGCCGATATGGCTCACATAATCGACACCTACGAATGCGAATGGAAAGCCACCGTCGACAGCGAAGAGCGCCGCAAAAAGTTCCGCAGTTTCGTCAACTCTGACGCACCCGACAGCGCGGTGCAGTATGTGCGCGAGCGCGGCCAGATCCGCCCCGCTGACAAATCCGGCAACCCTGATCTGATTGCAGTAGCGTAACCAAAGGAGCAACGATAATGAACTGGATTCCGGTATGTACCGACAGCGATCTGATTCCCGAGGGCGGTATCGCCGCCCTGGTGCACAACACCCAGATCGCAATTTTTAATGTCGCCGGCGAACTCTATGCCATCGACAACCATGATCCCATCAGCGGCGCGAATGTGCTGTCCCGCGGTATCACCGGCAATATCGGCGACGAACCCTGCGTTGCCTCACCGCTCTATAAGCAGCACTTTTCGCTAAGCAGCGGCCGCTGCCTCGAAGACGCGGATGTGACGATCGGCTGCTACCCGGTACGCCGTCAGGACGGCGCGATAGAAGTACAACTGAAAGCCTGATACCTATGTAGTCCTGCTGCTGGCAAGATCAAGCAGCGACGCGCTTTTACGCTGTACAATGCCTGCTCACGCTCAAAAGCTCTCCGCGCCCGTTTACTGTATTCAATGGCAATATAGATTGCAGTAGGCGAGCTGAATCCCGGTGGAATGCCAAATGAGCGCCATTGGGGAATAAGCCGTCAGGTGATATTGCGTGTCGCGCTTTCAATTCTGTTTCTTATCGCGGTGCTTGTCTTCGCGATTATGGCAATTATTTTTCAGGCTATTGAAAACCAACCACTGATTGCTTCAGTCGCCAGTATAAGCGGCCACCAGGCCACAAGTGCGAGAACGCTGGTTTCAGAAACTCTGGACAGCATGAGCAATGCCGGGCGGGGCGCAAGATTCCGGTTCCGGGAGGCCGAGCTGAATACTTTGGCCGCACTAACCCAGCGCGCAACCGGGCGCCTGCGCAGCCGCTTTGACATCGATAGCAACGGGCTTCGCCTGTTTGTCACTGCAACCCTCCCGAATAACCCGATAGGGGGGTACGCGAATATTCGGCTTGTTCTGTTACCCTCCCCGGACGGCGTAAAAATCTCTTATATTCAATTTGGAGATTTAAAAATATGCGGAAAACTTATACAGCCATTGCTACTGTGGGCCGTGAACGTTGCCACAAAAAATGAGGTTGGCGTTTTTTACTACGCAATTCGGCGTGTTGCTATGCGCTCCGAGCAAATAAGCGTTTTCTTGGACCCAGTACCTGACGCCGCGAATAGGCTGGAGCGGATCCGGACGCGGCTAGGCATCTACCGCGACCACATCAGTCCTATAGACCGTGAACTGGTGAGCCACTACTACGGATTTTTAAAGACGGAACTAAGCCGGAAGAATCGCGCGCGACCGATTTCTTTGGCCGAGTTCATTCCCCCTCTATTTCGAGAGGTCATCCGGCATTCAAACAGCCTTTCTCCGGGCGCCCACAATGGCGCAGCGCTTACTGCTGCCGCATTACTCTTCGGCAGCCACCACTTTGGGCATATCATTGGTTCAATCGAGATCGGTGAGGCCATAACACCCGACAGAATTACACTTGCGGATCGAGATGATTTACGGCTGCACTTCGTTATTTCCGCCGGGCTGCGGATTTTATCATCGCAAAGTATTAGTTTTGCCATTGGCGAGTTCAAAGAACTACTTGATAGTGATAATGGCAGTGGATTTAGTTTTGCAGATCTTGCTGCCGACCGCGCCGGCGTGAAGCTTGCCGACCGGGCGCTGGCCACCGCAAGTGCGAGCCAGATTCAACAGCGGCTATCACTCGCACACGCTGAGCAGTTTTTTTTCCCGCCCATCCACGGGCTCGAAGAAGGCATCTCCAAGGCACGCTTAGAGCGGGAGTACGGCGGCATCATGGGGGCCGTCTACCTTAAAGTTGTAGCAGAGATCGACCGGCGGATAGCGACGCTCCCGCTACACCGCTAAATATAAGAATAATTCGAATCTCTATGAAAGGTGATAGCACTACGGGAGGGCCTGGCCTAGAAGGTCTCGCGCAAGGCCCATTGAGCAGATTCTTTGGCGGTTCTAATGGCGCTCTCGATCATTTTCTCCGGGCATAAATACTGGTAGAAGTACTCACGATTACGCGCCATCATCGCAGCCAAAAACCCCTCATCAGATACGAGCCTTTGAGTCATCTCGATACACTCTTCTACGCTTTCAAAATCAAGAAAGTTATTGCCTGATTCGAACCCGTGTGGCGTCACGATGTCTGATTTCTCTGAGACAATCGCACGCCCTAAGGCAACATACTCAGAGAACTTCCACCCAATCGAGCCGTGCAAACCGGCTGTAGATATACATATCGGCACGCTTTTCAAGATATTCAAATAGCTTTTTTTTCGTGTTAATCGACGGTTTTCAACCACCAAATCAGGATACGCTTCGTAACTATGCTGCGATGCAGAAAACCCACCGCAAAACCTCTCGCCATATACCTCCCGAAGACTTCTAATTATCGTAGCGCGCTTATCATTCAAGTTTTGTCTTTCTTCCCTATCTGGGTCCGACAGCCTGCTATCAGACTCCAAAGGGTCCCAGGTTCGCGCTAAAAACAATATTTTAGGGGCACTACTTTCCGTGAAGTCACCGCTCAAGAAGTTTTTTTCTCGCGGAAGAAACCCTATGCCGAAAGCGTGAAGATATACATGTATTTTTTCAACCCAGCTGGAACCCGGATTGTAGTGGGCCTCGAAGTATCTCGAAATCTGCCCTGCATCGGGACAATCAGAATAAACTTCATAATTTAGCCCGAGCGGGAAAATGTTGGATTGCTGATATCCCTGTTGCGAAAAGCTCCGCTTAAAGTAGAACTCTACGTTCTCTGCAATATCATCCTCGATCTTAATTTGGTCGCGGACATCAAAGAAAAAACGACGCCCGTCAACTACCGCAAACACTCCCGGTGCTTTGCGCCAACTGTCCTGTGATAACGGCCCGAAACTTTTCCCACGCAATCCTGCATCTTTACCCAGACTTAGTTTCCCGCTAACCGAGAGCGCCTGAAATCCGGTGTATATCTGCGAGGCATGCGCAAGAAAACCACAATGTTTTGAAAGGATGACGTCCATACTTAACCGACTCATTTAGCCTAGATTTTGCACCACCGGCGCAGTCTTATCGCTACAACTCACTCTTTTCACAAAGTAGTTACATCATAGTCGATTTCGGCACGGACTTTTTCCAGATTCCATCGCTGGAAAACTGCACCCAACCCCAGCGCAGCCAGTTGAGTAGGGCGTTGGCGAGCCAAAGCGCCCACAGCAGCATAAGCAAGCGGTAGACCCAAATAGAGACTGACAATGCCCATGCCACCGGCAGCGATTGATCAAACCGATCCTGGTACCAATGCAAATTAAAGGCCGATGAGCCATTGCCGGCTATCTGCATATCGGGCGAACCGAGCAGCCCCTGGGCAACCGCAGCAAACAGCGTTGTCAGTGCGACAAGCGTCCACAACCCCAGCACAAGCTGCACCATATTAAATTGTCGCGCACTCCAGCTTGCCGGCACCCTCGAGCGCAAGCCGAGCGCAAGCAGCCAGCCCACCACAATAGCGGCGTCGAACACGGGAAGCTGCGACAGCCCCACCATCAACAATACCCACTGCCAGCTGTTCAACGGGGTCAAATGCACCTTGCCCAGTAGTAAGCCAATCACCAACAGCACCGCGAGCACACCCCAGAACATCACCGCGGGCCCCAGCGAGGGGCCGCCGGCATACAATACCCAACGGTCGCGGGGCAGCTGCAGCGAAATACTGGCGTTCACACCGGACAGGCCGGGCGATAAGTCCGGCGTGCTACTCAGATAAGTAAGCGTATTGTTGTCACGCAGTTGCAGCAGGATATTTTGCTGTCCCGGTGCCAGCGGCAGGACAATATTGCCGCCTTCGCGGCGCACCGGCTGGGTTTTACCGTTGACCTGCAGAGACTGCACTTCGATATCCGCCGGCAAAGGCAGGACGTGCTGCCCGCCCTGACTGGAGCGTAACGAGAAGCGCAGCTGGTGATCGGTAGCACGGCGCGCCGGGCGTGTTTCCAGCGCGATATTTTCCAGCGTCAGTACGGCGCCGCTGACACCCGCTGGTCGCGCGATAGTGGCCAGCACCGACTCACCGGGCCAGGGCCGGAAAGTCACCAGCCGCCAATCATCCTGCTGATTGCTGATAGCGGGTATGCCGCTAAACGCGGCATGCCACAGCGGGCTGATATCCAACTGCCAGGTTTCGATCACGGCGCTACCCGGGTTCGCGGTGAGTTCAATGGTCTGTTTGATGTCGATACCGGAGCGCCAACTGATATGACGCTGCCCGGGGCCGAATGTAGCCACAACCTTGTTATCCACGACGCGCACGTTCGCGCCGGTCACGACCTCACCCGGCAACGCGTCAATCTGCGCGATGTAGGTGCCGCGCGCATCGCCCATACGCTGCAACGTGGTTTGCACCTGCCATTGCAACCCCAACTCAAACCGGCGCTGCAAGCGTACAAGCTCCGGCAAGTCCTGTGCCGCTGCGACCGCAGTCACCGCCGCGTTGCTGGCTATATGCGGTTTCTCCCGGTTGAGCTTGATCACCCGCCCGGGTTGGCCCCGCGAATCGACACCGGTGACCAGCCAGCCGGGCACGGTGTAATCCACTTCCCGTGGCGCGCGCACCATTGTTAGCGCCACCTCGTCGAAACCGCGCAGCGAACCGACCACCAGTACCTCATGCTGGCCACTTGGCAGCTGCACCCAAAGCGTGCCGGCCTCATCGCGCCGCACCGCCGCATCTCTGCCGTCGAGAAAAACCTGCCGCGGCTGCCACACCCGCGCCTGCCCCTGCACCAACTGCGCAACCGGTAGCGGCAGCGCGGTGCCGGTCAATGCTTCACCGCGCAAACGCAACAACAGCGTTTCACCTTTCAAGCCGATGTGCATACGCGACCAGTCGCCACAACCCGGCATGCAATCCGGCGGCGCCGTAATACGTTGTTTCAACTCCTCCAACATCTCGCTGGAAGGAATGGCTTCGCCGGCGGCAAAACTGCTATTCGGCATCACAGTCGCAATACCGATACCCAGCGCCAGCAACCAACCGCCGCTGAGTGCGCGGGGTATCCGCAACGGTAATTGCATCCAGCTTGCTGCAAGCAGCGCAACCAAAACGATTGATATCCACCCGGTCGCACGGCTCAGTGCCGGCGGCAATAACCAGACCCGGTATGTCTGATCGGCGGTGACGGGACCGGACCAACTCAGCTCAGCCCGGCGCCACTGCCACTCGGGCAGGCCGGGACCGGTTTGCACCAATGCGCCCGGATCAAGCTGATGTAACTGCCGGCGCGGCGCAGTCGCCGGACCGCTGATCTTGGCCGGTAGCGAACGCGCTTTGCTGTAATACTGTTCCGCGCTATCCATCATGCGCTGCGCCGGAGCCGCCATCGTCGCCTCTTCCGGCACGGCGTCATCGCCGGCAGCGGCAACCGCGCCGGACACGCGCCCCTGCGCCACGGCCTCAGTATTTTCCAATTGTGGAAACAAGCTGCTCCGCGCCTGCTCCAGCGCAAAGGGCACCGCGACCAGTATCAGCGCCGCCAGCGACAGCCACTTGTAAGTGTGGAGCAACCTGTACAAGCGACTATCGGTGCTGATGCTCTCTGGTAAGGCACGCAGCAACGCGATTGCTGCAATCAGGCTCAACCACACTCCGCGCGGCGCGCCCGGCACATGCCAGGTCAGTATTAAAGTGATGAGCGTCAGCACTCCGGCGCCCCAACCGAACAACCGCAACGCAGCAATTGAAACAATCAATACAAGAAACAGATCGAGCAGCGTCCAGCGGGCGACCCAGGTTTCAGACACCTGATCAACACCGCTGACTGCGAGCAAGCGCCATGCCGGCGGCAGGTGTAATACCGTGGTGATGTGTTGCAAATCCGAATTCCAGCCACCCGCAGGTAATTGTCGCAACGGCGCGTCGATGCGACTTTCGGCGACCAGATTCAGATTGCCGTGCCGGACTTCCACACCGGTATCGCCATCGTGTTGTGTAATAAGCTGCGGCTCGCCGTCGACCTTGACGCTACCGAGTGCAACCGGCGCTGCCGCATTGAGTCGCCATTTATCCGCCAGGCGGCCGCGCAGCTCGTCCTGCAAGGCGAAGCCTTGTCCGTCGAAGTCGAGCCATAGTTGACGCGATAAGGTCAGCTCATCCGGCGCGATACCCGGACTGCCCCGCCGGATCTCTTTGAGTTGCAGCGCGGCATCAGACCCGACTAGGAAGGCAGCGAAGGACTGCCACTGCGCCGGCACACCACTCTGGCGCGGATCAATCGCCACGGCACCGCCGGCTTCCACGATGCGCAGTTCTGGGCGCGTCTGTAGCGACCAGATTTCCTCATCCGGCCAGATGCTTTGGTCTGACATTTGCGGTCGCGCCAACGATGCAACCGGCGCCTTCGAACGCGCAACCAACGTCAGATTCCAGCGCCCGGGGCGCAGTTGCACCCGCAGCCGGCCGTCGGCCTCGAGCCGCGCCGGCAAACCACCGCTGAGCGTCAGCGGCAACAACCCGCTTGGTAATACCGGACCAATCAGCTCCTCGCGCACCTGCCCGCCAACATCGAGCTCAATCTGCGTCGTCACCTGAAACGGAATATCATCGTCGAGTAGCCGGAACACCCGTAACTTGAGCCTGTCGGATTGCGCTTTAGCACGGCTACTGCGCTGTCCCAGCCGCAGCAGATTGGCCGGCCCGCGCTGGGGATGAATTACTTCCTTGCCGCCACGGCGCAACCTGACCAAACCGACTTCTGCGGGCAGTTGCAGCACCTCCGGCAGATCCGACCAGGAAAATTTTCCCGCGATTTTGTGTACACCCGCATCCAGCCATACTTCCGGCGTATTGGCACGGGCGGTCACCGCCAGCGACTCGGTGCCGGCTTTTACCTCGACGGGCCAATGGCTGCCGCCACCGGGCAGGCTCACCCAACCGGGAATAAAGTTTGCTGCCTGCAACTCAAAGCGGGCACCCGTTGTACTGACATCCAGCACTAACCGTGACGGCCAATTGCACAAACGCGGCTTCGGCGAGTTGAAAACCGGCGGACAGAAGTACTCCGGCTCTTCGTGCAACACCCAGGCCATCCACTCCTTGAGTACCGGCGGCACATCTTTTGAGGCGATTGGCGCGGCACTCGCGCTCAGTGCGCACCCCGCTGCCAGCAGCAGAGCTAAAAAGAAATGTCGCAGATGTGCCATGTGCCGTCTCCTACACACTTTTGAAGAGCGGGAAGATACCATGCGTTACGCGGCAACTAAAAAAACTACGGCATTAAAAGATATTCCGTTGTCACATCCTTGCGTGTTTAGGGAAAGCTAATACCGGGCAGACTGCGCCGCAGATACGAGCAGTCGCTCAGCTTTTAGTGCCAATTCAGCCTGACTGTGCGTCTCGGTCTTCTGCATCGCGCTTTTGAACTGATTGCGTACCGTTTGATAGCTCGCGCCACGCATGCGGGCCACGGCCGTAAGTTCCGGGCGCGCCAGAAAATGCGCTACTATGGACGCCTCAGCAGACGTAAGTTCCAGATGCTCTCGCAATACCGCAGTTTTGCGCCCGTGCTCCGGCAGCTCCTCTTCTACAACCAGCGTGCTAATTGACTTATTCATATTGTTCATTGGCCTGATACTCCGTGATACGCAGATATCTGAATAGGCGTAACTTTTGCGCTAGTATTTGTAATACTCAAATTCACAGTAATGTTTCGAGACGGCAAGTTTGTGACAAAAGTGAATCCCGAATCACAGCCTGAGCGCCTACCGCTTACCGGCCGCAGCAAAGAATTAGCACTGCTGCTAAAACACGTCCCGACACCAACATCCGGCTTAAATAGCGTTCTCATCAGCGGTGAGGCCGGAATCGGCAAAACAACCCTAGTCAAATCTATCGTTCCGCTGGTTACTGAATCTGGCTACGCATGCTTTTCAGGGAGTTGTAACGAATCCGGCAACTCGCCGTCGTTGTGGCTGTGGCGAACATTGCTGTTCGATATCAAACGTCAAATCGGGGCAGCAGAATTCCTGACGCTGCCTGCCGACGAATCCGGAATACTCAGCGCCGTGCTCCATCCGGATCAGGCCCGCTCTGCAGCAAACGGGCGGCCCGAAGTTTCAGCCGAGGATCGTGCCCGCTTCCAGGAATCTTTTGCCACGCTGCTCGCAACCTTGCTTGAACCATCTCCGAGTCTATTGGTGCTGGATGACATTCATCGTGCCGATGCAGCGAGTCTGCAATTTTTGCTATATCTGATTAATCACTGGCAGCACCTACCGATTACGGTGCTAGCGCTTATGCGTCCCGGCGAAGCCGATTCCGGCATTGTGGCTCAACTGGAACAGCTGGCATTATCGTCTCAGAGTATTGAACTCGGCGGCGTTGCAGAGGCGGAAGCACGACAAATTTTTGAATCGGTCAGCGGCGCAGCATTCAGTTCAGAAAGGCGCTTAACCGAAATTACCGGCGGTAATCCCCTTTATATAACCGAGCTTGCCAGATTCAATCTTTTGGGACACGAACCCGACGCCGACCAGAAACCACGGCGACTGGTGACGCTAATCGGAAAGCGGCTGGATGCGGTTCCTCCGGGGTCCCGCAAGCTATTAAGCATCGCATCCGTCATTGGCCGCGACTTTACCGTCACTGATCTCGCAGCGATCAGCAATGAAAGCCTTGGCAAGGTAACAGCAGCCATGGACTTCCTTCTGCAACAAAACATTGCCACTCAGAAAGATTCTTTACCCGGCAACTACCAATTTAGCCACGACTTGTTCCGCCATGCCGCTTATCAAAGCCTGAGCTCTGACGAAAAAGCCCAGACCCATGCGCGCTGCGCTATGTACGACTACAGTAAGCTGCTGGATGGCTTACCTGTAGATGCCACCGTTATGGCCCAGCACTTTCTGCTAAGCACCAGCCACGTACGCGCTGAACACTGCGCGCAGGGTGTTCTGGAAGCAGTTGCTCAACTCAGCGCCCACCACGCCTTCGAACAAGCGGAATTTTTGCTGTCAAGATTAAATGAATACTTGAATGTACAGGGTATCGCGATGATGGAAAATCGCGCCCTGCTGCATAAATTACTCGGTGATAATTTGTGGGCACAGGGCCGCTATCCGGAGTCGCGGGACGCATATCGCGAAGCTTATAGATTCGCCGGCAAGGCACGCTCGCCTGTGCTGATTGCCGAGGCCGCGCTGGGTATCGGCAAATACAGCGATACCGGAGCGCTGGACGACGAGCTCGAACGGGCACTGGACACCGGGCTGGCGTTGCTACCCGACGATGCGCATACCCTGAGGTGCCGCCTACTCGCAAGAAAGTCTGAGGCCATCGCCCGTTACGCGGACCGTGACCAGGTGATGGATGTCATCGAGCTATCCTTGCAACATGCACAGCACAGCGAGGATAAATATGCGATTGTTGAGGCCATGGTGTCTGCAGCGTCAGCAATGGGGCACCCGGATTTTCTGGCACGTCGCCATGAAATTGGCGTGCATATGGAGGTACTTGCCAAAGAATTAGATAGCCCCCGCCTGGTGGTATTGGTGCAGGGGCGATTGATGCGAAACGCGCTTGAGCAAGGTGCAGCGAATGCGCTGCAAGAGGCACTTAATGCAGATGCACTCCTACTGGAGCGAAGCAGGTCGCCCTACCAGCAGTGGGTTGCAAGCGCCAGAAAAGGCATGATCGCATTGATGAAGGCACGTCATACAGAGGCACAGCAACTTATCGACCACACCTTCGCAATGGGCAACAAGCAGCAGTTTTTCGCGGCATTTGAGACTTATGCCGCCCAGATACTACAGCTGCGCTGGGAGCAACAGCGGCTGCACGAAATACCCGAAGTATTTATGGCGGGGCCGGAGGTGGCGCCGCGGGCGTCCATCGCGTTGGCCGGAAAACTTTGGGGCATGTTACACACACCCGAACTACGCGACGAAGGTTGCCGCGAATTATCGTCACTGGGAACAGCGGGGCTCAACGCACTGCCACATGACGACTACTGGCTTGTCAGTCAATGTATGATCGCCGAGGCCGTATGCGAAGCCGGAAACACGGCGATGGCGAATACGCTGTATGAGCTGCTTATGCCTTATGCAGACCAATGCTGCACCATATTCACCATGCTCTATCGCGGCTCCGTTTCGCGTTATTTAGGCCTGCTCGCACAAGCCTCCGGGCAGCGTGATACTGCGTTAAGGCACTTTCAAAGCGCACTATTGAAAGAGCGCAGCATGGGTGCGCGTAGCTATACCGCATTGAATCTCGCCCATATTACGGCGGAACTACTGATAACAGGGCGCGTCGCGGAGGCGGTAAAGACCACAACCGAACTGGACGAATTGCTGAACCAAAACCAGATTCCGCTAGCGACTTATTTGCGGAAGCAACTTGACAAGCTAACCGGCTCGACCGGCAAGAAGGTGACACTGGAAAGAAGGCGCAATGACTGGCTGCTTAGCTACGACGAAAGCACATTCGAACTTCGAGCAACTAAAGGCATGGAGTATCTTTCGCAGCTACTTATCAACCCCGGAAGGGAAATAGCATCTACAACGCTAGCCGGAGCTGAGCACGCCTTGCACGAAACAGAGCTCGAAAGTGTCGACAACAAAACACTGGCCACTCTTCGGGAAAGGCTAGCTGGACTGGAAGAAGCGCTAGACGATGCGCATGCGCAAAATGATGAATTACGATGCGAAAAAATACTCGAAGAGCGGGAACAGATCCTGAGATACCTATCATCCAACCTGAACAACAAAGGCCGGCCACGACGGATAGATCGTAGTGCGGAAAGAGCTCGCAGCGCGGTTACAAAGGCGTTGCGCAGTGCAATATGCACAATCAGAGAGCAACATGCAGGCCTAGCAGAACACCTAAGCGATGGAATTTACACCGGCAAATACTGCTGTTATCGACCTTCAGAAAGGAGCGCTATTATCTGGTGCTTGGTTGAGCCCACCGAAAACAAGGGCCATCCTCAGCAAGCTCATTAAACACTCCGGTCCGGGCAGAGATTTCCACGCCTACTGAGATGTCGCAGTTCTCACACCAATAAACATTTCTACAAAGCTTGTTTCGCCGGCACTGCCGTCATTAAAAGTTTCACTTCCCTTTTCTACCACGGCCCCGAAGATAAGCGAACCGTCCTCACTCACCGTGAGCTGCAACACCTCTTCAGGGTCTTGTCCTTCTGCAGGAAAGGTCACCGTTATACTGCTACCAGTCTGGCTATACGTTGCACTGACATTTTCAAGCGGGTTGTCGCTAAAATCTGTGAACTTATTAAAGGGCACGTTCACTTCAAATTCCTGATCGGCGCCGGCCTCAACAGTATCTGAGAATGAAAAACCATCAGCAGCAAATACAAATACACTTGCCAAGCTACCAACGGATATATTTACAAAATCATTGCCACCACCAGATTCGTAGCCATTATTGTTAGGACCGCCGTTGGCGCCGGAACCGGCAGCGACTGAGCTATTAATGGTGTGCACCTGATAGGTAGACCCCGCCACAGAATTATCCGGTGCTGCCGCCTCCAGCGCTGCAATGCGTGTCGCATTGTCATTGATCGCTGAGATTAACGCCGTAAAGTTACCATTAACTTCCGACGCAAGAGCCGGTGTACCGCTTGCAAACGTCGTAGTGCTTCCGACTTCGCCGGCAAAGCTAAGCGTGGAACCAAGGCTAATAGCCGCCACAAGAAATATTGTCTTTTTCATGTCACTTTCTCCTGAGAAAGATTTGCAAAACGTTCGAATGTAATTTTTTACTGCCAGTCAATCTGGTCCCAGTTGCCCTCGTCCCACACAGCCGGCGCATTACCGGCCTCGCATGCATCACCAACACCATCATTGTCGGCATCTTCCTGAAGCGGGTTTGATGTATTGGGGCAATTATCACCATTGTCTCCAACACCGTCGCCGTCGCTGTCTGCTGATTCACTCGCATCATTAGGGAAAGCATCGGTGTTATCGCCCACACCATCGCCATCTGTATCTGTTGTTTCCGCAGGATCGTTCGGGAAATCGTCAGCGTTATCACCGACGCCATCGCCATCGGCATCCGCTGTTTCGCTGGCGTCGTTCGGAAATGCGTCGGCATTGTCGCCCACACCATCGCCATCTGTATCTACTGTTTCGTTGGCATCAGCCGGAAACTCATCTGCATTGTCACCAACTCCGTCACCGTCGGTATCAGTGGTTTCGCCGGGGTCATTCGGAAACGCGTCGGCGTTGTCGCCCACACCATCGCTGTCGCTGTCCGCGGTTTCGTTGCCGTCGTTTGGAAAGGCATCACTATTGTCACCGGTACCATCGCCATCCGTATCCGTAGTTTCGCTGGCGTCGCTCGGAAATGCGTCGGCGTTATCACCAACACCATCGCCGTCGGTATCCGCAGTCTCATTAGGATCATTGGGGAATGCATCAGCTACGTCGCCGGTACCATCTCCATCGGTATCAGTGGTTTCACTGGCGTCATTCGGAAACGCATCCGCGTTGTCGCCTACACCATCGCCGTCGGTATCCGCAGTCTCATTAGGGTCGCTGGGGAAGGCATCCGTTGCGTCGACTGTGCCGTCGTTGTCGGAGTCATCGCAGACATCGCCGATGTCATCACCGTCGAAGTCGGCCTGATCCGCGTTAGCGATGCTGGGGCAATTGTCAGCGGCATCGCTGAAACCATCCTCATCGCTATCAACCGGCGCACTGCGGGTCGGGTCATTGGGGAACTCATCATCCGGGTCATTAACACCGTCGTCATCGCTATCCGGGTCAAGCGGATCGGTCGCCCTGACGGACTCATCGGCATCACTGGCACCGTCGTTATCGTCATCGACGTCACAGGCATTGCCGCGACCATCGCCATCTGAGTCCAATTGGTTTGTATTAGAGATTGCCGGGCAGTTATCGGAGGCGTTAGCGACGTTGTCACTATCATCGTCCGCCTGTGCCTCACCCGCTGCACAGCCGCTCGCATCGACAACCGAAGATCCGGGCGTAGAAGGGCAGGAATCGACGGCGTCGTTTACCCCGTCGTTATCGGTGTCTGCACCACCATCATTATCGAAACCGCCGTCGGACACGTCCTTTTCCGTGGCCGCGACATGGCTATCGGCCTCAGTGCTGTCAACAATTGCGCCTGAACGACCACTATTGGCCACCGCAAAGTCACGAACGGGGTTCGTGCCGCCGGCATCGAGATCTGCGCTTGCGATAGTAACCGCAGGAAGGTTGCGCGCGCGGCTGCGGGTAATCTCGGCGACAGTGATGCCGTTAGTAGGGTCGCCGTCACTGTCCAGCGTCAGCAGCAAACGTGCGACCTTGGTGGTATTTGCAGCGTTGTTGCCGGTAAGTATAGAGGGCGTAAGAAATGTGGTCGATGAACTGCCGGTGAATTGGCCGAGCTCTATATTGCCGATATAGAAGGTAATAAGCTCACCGACATTGGCATCAAAGCCGCCGTCTGCACGCGTCAGAAAGCGCTCAGTGCCTGTGCTAGCGCGGGTATATTCCGCACCCTTCACCGGCGAGTCCACCAGCTTACCCGCCGCCGCAACGGGCCCTGCGGCGCCGCTGCCTGTGAAGCTGCTGGAGCTGCTACTACCACCTCCGCAGGCTGTAACAAGGAAAAACACCGATAACACGCACAATGGATTGCTGAGTAGCGCCACCCTCCGAAGCTGACTCATTATTATTTCTCCTGCTGGTAGCTTACTGATCCGGAAAACAGCCACATTTTAGAGGCGACGATAGATGCACCGCATGACCCAAA
>JBFJYC010000033.1:0-17092 GCA_041622815.1 Spongiibacteraceae bacterium
ATTAGCTGGGACAGACAAGCACTTCCATGTCGCGAAAACCCAGGGGCTGCTGATACCGGGCGGCAAGCGTCACTGGGTCGACGAGATGCACCCGACCCCGAAGGGCTTTAGGTTGATCGCCAATGCGCTACAGGCGGAAATCGGGGGAATATATTCGCAACTGAAACCGGCGTGAGTCCCGCGCCGGTGTCGCGCTATCATTTAAAGACGCTTCAGACTATCTCTAAACATTGGAATTGGAGGCGCGGGTCGGAATCGAACCGGCGTACACGGAGTTGCAGTCCGCTGCATGACCACTCTGCCACCGCGCCTTTACCCGTCAATACGGGCCGCTGATTCAGCGGAGCGCGCATTCTAGCGGCATCGGGCAAAATATCAACGGGAACGTAGGTCAGGCCATGCCGCTTTCAGGTAAATGAGCATCGACCACAGGGTCAGTACCGCTGCGATATAGAGCAAAGCCATGCTGCTGCCGTAAATCAGCGGCGGTGCATTCGGGCTGCTGAGCAGTAATCCGATAATCGCCAGTATCTGAAAGGTGGTTTTGACCTTGCCGACCATCGATACCGCCACACTGGTACGCTTGCCGATTTCCGCCATCCACTCGCGCAAAGCCGATATCACAATCTCGCGACCGATAATCACCACCGCCGGCAAGGTAAATATCGGGCTGTCGTAGCGCTCAATCAGCAAGGCCAGCGCGATCGCGATCATCAGCTTGTCGGCCACCGGGTCCAGAAACGCACCCAGCGGCGTACTCTGATCGAGTTTTCGGGCCATATAGCCATCGAGCCAATCGGTCAGGCCGGCAACGCTGAAGATCAATGCCGAAAAGAAATAACTCAGTTCGATCGGCAGATAAAACACCACGACAAACACCGGAATCAGCAGGATCCGGAACAAGGTGAGTAAATTAGGTATCGTCATAAACCGTTAAACCTGAGGCGCAGCCGCGCATTCTAACGCGAAAGCAGCGCCGATTCGCCCGCTATATCAGGCACTGTGATACGCCGCATAAATCGCCTCGGCGGTACTCTGGTTGACGCCGGGCACCCGGCACAAATCCTCGATACTGGCCCGCGCCACGCCCTGCGCACCGCCGAAATAGCGCAATAACTCCCGACGGCGTTTGCTGCCGACACCGGGAATAGACTCCAGCGTCGACTGGCGGCGGGCTTTGTCGCGGCGCCCCTTGTGGCCGGCAATGGCAAAGCGATGACTCTCGTCGCGGATTTGCTGGATCAAATGCAGCGCGGGACTGTCACCGGGCAGAATCTGCTCGCGGCCGGTATCGCCGCGGATCAGTATTTCCTGCCCGGCGCGGCGGTCGCTACCCTTGGCAACGGCCACCAGCAGAATATTCTGTACTTGCAGCTCCTCAAACACTTCTTTGGCCTGCTTAAGCTGGCCCTTGCCGCCGTCGATAAATAAAATATCAGGGCTCTGAAACTCACCGCTCTTGATGCGTTTATAGCGTCGGGTAAGCGCCTGTTTCATCGCCGCATAATCGTCACCGGGTTCAATGCCATCAATATTGAAGCGCCGGTAGGACGCCTTTTGCGGGCCGTTCTGGTCAAAAACCACACAGGAAGCCACCGTCGCCTCGCCGCTGCTATGGCTGATATCAAAACATTCCATGCGCCCCGGAGCCTCGTCTAACTCCAGTATTTTCTGCAGCGCGCCGTACTGCCGCTGCAGGCTGGCCTTGGCCCGTAAGCGGCTCTGCAGATTCTGGGTGGCGGTTTGGGTTGCCAGTTGCTGCCAGCGCGCCCGCTCGCCGCGTACACGATGGACGATTTTCAGTTTACGTCCCAATCGTTCGCTGAGCGCACGCTGCAACCAGTCGGTGTCTGGCAACGCGACATTGACGATCAGCCCGCCGGGCATGGCGGCGGCATCGGCGTTCAGATAGTGCTGGGCGATAAACGACTCCATCACCTCACCGTCGCTTTCATCCAGCGACGAGCGCGGATAGTAGGTGCGACTGCCCAACACCCTTCCCTTGCGCACACACAGCATCTGCACGCAGTGGGCGCCGCTGGCGCCGACCAACGACAGCAAGTCCAGATCACCGGTCTCGCCCTCGATATACTGACTCGCCTGCACCTGCTGCAGCTGCCGGATACGGTCGCGAAATAATGCCGCCCGCTCGTAATCATAGGTCGCTGCGGCGGTTTCCATCTGCGCGGCCATATCGTTGACCACCGCATCGCTCTTGCCGTCCAGAAATAATACGGTGCGTTCAATATCCCGGGCGTAATCACGCGGGTCGATCGCGCCGACACAGGGCGCTGAGCAGCGGCCGATCTGGTGCTGCAGGCAGGGCCGCGAGCGATGGCTGAAATAACTGTCCTCGCACTGGCGCACCTGAAACACCTTCTCCAGCAGGCTCAGGCTTTCGCGCACCGCGCCGGCGCTGGGGTAAGGTCCGCAGTAGCGCCCGCCGCGGCGCTTACTGCCCCGGTGCAGGCTCAGGCGCGGACTCTCGTGATCCGACAAGTGGATATAGGGATAGGATTTATCGTCCTTGAGCAGCACATTGTAGGGCGGGTGGTACTGCTTGATCAGGTTCTGTTCCAGCAGCAGGGCTTCTGTTTCAGAATCCGTTACCGTCACATCGATGCGCACAATACGACTGACCAGGGCGATGGTTTTCGTGGTCAGGCCGGCAGCGCGGCTATAGCTGGACAGGCGGTTGCGGAGATTTTTGGCCTTGCCGACATACAACACTTCGCCGTCGGCGTTGTACATGATGTAGACGCCCGGCTTTTGCGTAACCGTGGTGACGAAGGCTTTCAGGTCAAATGCGGGGGCTGGCGACTCGCTCGACATGACGGGGTCCGGAACGGGTTGCCCGTTGATGTTTACGGGCGCTGGTGAACAGTGCGGCGCGCACTCTGCGCCGGCGGCTAAGCGGCCAATTCTATCAGACCGTAACCGATTGCCTGTAATACCAGCTCGACATCACTGTGGATATTCAACTTCTCGAAGATACGGTAACGATAGGTGTTGACGGTTTTTGTGCTGAGGTGAAGTTGCTCAGCGATATGGGGCACTTTCTCGCAGTGACAGATCATCATGCAGACCTGCATCTCACGGTCGGAAAGCAGGTTAAACGGCGATATGCCGCCGTGACCGTTATTAGCGACCGCCATTTCATTGGCGATATCGGAACTGACATAGGTATCGCCGGCCACCACCCGCCGGATCGCAATTAAAACTTCGTCCGGTGCGACGAATTTAGTTACAAAACCCGCCGCGCCCGCCTGCAGCGCCATTCTGGGCAGCGGCGAACGCCGATGGGCGGTGACCGCGATAATACGACTGTCGGGGACGTTACGATGAATACGGCGGATTGCTTCGAGACCGCCGACACCGGGTAGCTGCAACTCCAGCAGGACCACATCGGGGCGCTTCTCGCGGCAGAGGGTTAATGCCTGTTCGGTGCTACCGGCTTCGCCGACCACCTCGATGCCATCATCGGCCTGTAGCATCGCCACAAGCCCGGTACGCACCAACAGCTGATCATCTACGACGACTACATTTACTTTGATCATACGACGCTACCTGATCAAGACCTCTAAATTACAGTGTTTCAATCTACAGCCAGCAGGATGAGCTGTCTATAGCAAAGAAAGGCATGTTGATAATATAACCCTTTGATTTAATTGACATAACAGATTGTCAACTTGTGGGCCCTGCGTACACGGTCGGTTCGATTTCGAGATCGATATCAAACAGTTGGCGGACATCGCCGCGAATGCCGCTGGCCACCGCGAGCAATTCCGCCGCACTGCCACCGCTATTAGTCAGCACGATGGCCTGGTGCTCGTGCACACCGCAGCGCCCCAATCGGCGCCCCTTCCACCCGCACTGCTCAACCAGCCAGGCTGCCGCCAGCTTATAGCTGCCGTCGACGAGCGGCCAGGCCACCAACCCGGGAAACTGCGCCAACAACGCCGCGTAGCGTTGCGCCGGAATGACCGGGTTCTTAAAAAAACTGCCCGCGTTCGGCGTGACTGCCGGGTCCGGGAGTTTCGATGCGCGCAACGCGGCGATATGGTCCGCCAGTTCACGGGGCGTGACTGCCGCAGCATCCGGAAAGGCTGCTGCCAGACCTTTGTAGCCAAGCTCCGGTGCCGGCTTGCGCGACAATCTTAGATTGACCCGGGTGATCACAAAGCGGTTGCGCAACGCCCGCTTAAAAATACTGTCCCGGTAGCCCAGCTCACACTCCTCCGCTGTCATCATCATGCGGGTGCCGGAGGCGATATCGATGCCCTCGACTGATTCGATAAAGCGGGATAGTTCGACACCGTAGGCACCGATATTCTGGATCGGTGCGGCACCGACACAACCGGGTATGGCAATCAGGTTTTCAAGACCAAACCAGCCCTTGTCCAGCGTGTGGTTAACCAGTGCATTCCAGTTTTCGCCGGCGGCAACTTGCAGCAATACGCCGGAACCGGCGTCTTCGACGCGACGGATGCCCTGCAACTGGATATGAATCACCATGCCCGGCCAGTCGCCATTCAGTACAACATTGCTGCCACCGCCGAGAATCAACAGCGGTAAGCCGCGCTTTTGCGCCCATTCCAGCCCCTCCGCCAGCGCGTCTTCACTGTGCACTGGCAGGTAGTAGGCCGCCTTTGCCGGCAGGGCCAAAGTATTAAAGGTCTGCAACGGCTTGTTCGGGGTCAGCAGATCCGGCATCAGCGCTCACACACCCGGGCCAGCAGGCCGTCAACCGCATCCTCCACCAGCGACAACACATGTCCGAATCCATCGTCACCGCCGTAATACGGATCGGGCACCTCGGACTCGTCGCTGCTGCCAAAGTCGAGAAGCAACGCAAGCTGTGCCCGCGCATCCGCCGGCGCCATCGCCTGCAGATCCGCGAGATTTTGCCGGTCCATCGCCAAAATGTAATCGAAATCGTAAAAATCCTGCACTGTTACCGAGCGTGCGCGCAACGGTGTCAGGTCATAACCTTTACCGGCCGCTGCCTCGGTGGCGCGACTGTCCGGGCCGGCGCCGACATGCCAGTCGCCGGTACCCGCCGAATCGACTTTGATCGCTTCTGACAGACCGCGCTCCTGCAAACGCTGCAAACAGACGCCGTGGGCGGTCGGCGAACGACAGATATTGCCGAGACAAACAAATAACAGTGACACCGGCTGCATGCCTTAGCCCTTACCTGCGACCAGCGCGCGCAGCGCCTCCAGGTCGGCGAGCGTGTCGACGCCCGCGGGCACCGGTTCACAGGCGTCGGCAACATGTATCGGAATACCATGGGCCATGGCGCGAAGCTGCTCGAGCATTTCTATCTGCTCCAGCCGCGCCGGTGACCAACTGACATATTGATTCAGAAAACTTACCCGGTAGGCATAGATGCCGATATGACGACGGGCCATTCCGGGCACTGCCGCACTGCCATTGCGTCTGCCCTCGCGATCCCAGGGAATCGCTGCGCGGCTGAAATACAGTGCCATGCCGTTGTCTGCCGTGACCAGCTTCACCGCGTTGGGATCGTCCAGCACCGCCGCATCCGTGATCGCCTCTGCCAGCGTCGCAATACCGGCGGCGGCATTGGCGGCGAGGTTTCGCGCGACCTGATCAATCACCGCGGGCGGAATCAGCGGCTCATCACCCTGCACATTGACCACAATTTCATCGTCAGCCAGACCGAGCAAGTTGGTTACTTCCTGCAGCCGGTCGGTGCCGGAGCTGTGGTCTTCGCTGGTCATAAACACTTCCGCGCCAAAGTCCTTACAGGCCGCTTCGACCAGTTGATGATCGGTAGCGATCACCACGCGCGCGGCGGCACACTGCTGTGCACGCTCCCACACATGTTGCAGCATCGGCTTGCCATTCAGGTCAAGCAGCACTTTTTCCGGCAGCCGCGTGGATTGATAACGTGCCGGAATAATTACGGTGTAACTCATGCAAACTCCTCACTCAGCAGCGTGTCGATGCAGCTGCGTAATCCCGCCGGCAATTCACTATCAACGCGCAGGAACCAATGTTTGTCGTTGGCAAATTCGGCGCATTTCACTGCATCTTTTTCGGTCATGATCACCGCGCCGGCATCGCTGAAGGTAATATCTTTTGCGGTGTACTCACAGTGATCCGGCATCGGGTGGGCAATACAATCAATACCAAGATCGTGCAGGGTATTAAAAAACCGCCCGGGGTTGCCGATACCGGCGAACGCATGAGTATTGGGGCGGGCCTCCCAATCTGCTACCGCGCAGGTCGCGCCGTCGCTGATCCTGACGAAGGCCGACGGCCGCAATTGAAAATGCTCGGCTGCTATCGACGCCGGCAACGTAATACCGTTGACGAACGCGCCGTTGACGACGACAGAATCGACTGACTGCAGCCGCGCCGGCAGCTCTCGCAGCGGCCCTACCGGCATGCAGTGTCCGTTACCCAAACCGCGCTGGCCGTCGACGACCGCGATTTCCATGTTGCGCGGCAGCTTGTAATGCTGCAGGCCGTCATCGCTGATGATCACATCGCAGTGCTGCTGTTCAATCAGGGCTTTAGTCGCCGCCAGCCGGTCGGCGCAGACCATTACCGGTAAACCGGTGCGCCGCGCCAGCATTGCCGCCTCGTCGCCGCAGCGCGCAGCGTCGGTGGTCGTATCAACAAATAACGGCACACTGCCATTGCTGCCGCCATAGCCGCGACTGACGATACCCGGGCGCCGGCCGAGACCCGACAGGTATTCTGCCAGCGCAACTACAACCGGCGTCTTGCCGGTGCCGCCGACCGCGATATTACCGACGACAATAACGGGGACCCCGTCGACGCCACTTTTCGTCAGGCTGCGATAGCGATGTGCCGCGACGCGCCGCCACAACCATTCCACCGGTAGCAGCGGCCACAGGGGGGTGCCGGATTGATACCAGGCGCGATGAAAAAAAGTTTCCAGAGACATCTCGCGGCCGCCGTTATTTGCCGGCCTGCAGTGTTGCTACCTGCACGGCGGTAAAGCCCAGCCGGCCGGCGGCATCCATGACCCGCACCACTGCGGCATGCGGCGCCTGCGAGTCAGCCACAATGACCAGCGGTAATTTGGCGTCGGGGCTGACGCGGCTGATCGCAGCCTGCAATGTCTGCAGACTGTCATTGGGCAGCGCCCGGTCGTTAATCCGGTAGCGGCCGAACTCGTCGATTAGCACTTCGAGTTCCTCTACCGGCTTCACAGTTTTCTCACCACTGGCGGTCGGAATATCCAGCGTCAAACGGTTTTCTTTGGTAAAGCTGGTGGAAACCATAAAGAAAATCAGCAGCAGAAATACCACGTCGATCATCGGCGTCAGATTGACACCTTCCTCAATACGGCGCCGGCGGGGAAACCTCACCCGGCTAAACCGGACTTGTTATCTGCGCTCTCGTTGTACAGCGCGTTGAGTAGCTGCGACGCCTCGTGTTCCATATCGATCACGATGTCATCAATCCGGCGCAGATAGTAGCGGTGCAGGGCCAGCGCCGGAATCGCTACCGCCAAACCGGTTGCGGTGGTGATCAGCGCCTCCGAAATACCGCCGGCCAATACGCTGGCGTTGCCGGTACCGTGCAACATGATCTCGCTGAACACCCGGATCATACCCATGACAGTGCCAAGCAGACCGAGCAGGGGTGTAACGGCGGCAATCGTGCCGAGCAGACTCAGATGCTTTTCCAGTTCGTGAACGACATGGCCCGCAGCCTGTTCGATCGATTCGCGCATCACCAACCTGCCCTGACGGGCATTGTTGAGGCCGGCGGCAAGGACCGCGCCCATCGGAGAGCCCTCACGCAGTCGCCGTATACGGTTGGCGTCGAGTTCACCGCGGTTGAGCGCATCCCATACCGATTCCAATAAACCCGGCGGCATGATGCGGCGCGGATTGAGCACCATAAAGCGTTCTAAACAGATTGCGACCATCGCAATTGAGCATGCCAGCAACGGCAACATGATCCAGCCGCCGGCTCTGAAGAGTTCAAACACAGAGTTATCCACCTGATGAGATGAACCGCATTATACACAGCCGATTCAGTTCGGAAGCTGCCAATATCGCCGGTTTTTTAACCGCTGCGCGAACACGCTCAGCGCGCCGTCAGCAGAAATATGTAAACTGATCGCGCCCTGCTCAGCCGTTGACCAGGCCCGCGACGCTTGCTCACGCCAGCGCGCTTTCACCGCCGGATGCGGATGTCCGAAATGATGGCGCCAGCCCGCCGAGTAAATCACGTGCCGCGGCCTGACCGCCGCAACAAAAGCCGGTGACGATGAGGTTTTACTGCCGTGGTGCGGCGCGAGAATAACATCGGCGTTGACAGGCTCAGTTGCCATCAAGCTGCGCTCCGCCGCTTTTTCGATATCACCGGGCAGCAATATCACGACACCGGCAAATTCAACCCGTAGCACGCAGGACGCGTTATTACCGCCAGCCTGCTGTCCGGGCTGCGGATGCAATACATCGACGCTGGCGGGGCCCAGCGACCAGCGCTGGCCGCGGTGGCAATGTTCGCCGGCGGCGTGTGCCGGCAGATACTTCACCGGTCGCTCGCCAAACAGGATGCGCCGCGGCGCGATTTCACTAAGTACCTGCGGCAATGATCCCGCATGATCGCTGTCGGCATGGCTGATCAGCAAGGTATCGGCGCGACGCACTTTGTCAGCACGCAGCAGCGGCAATAAAAATGCACTGCCGGTGTCAAACGCTTCGCTATAGGCGGGCCCGACGTCGTACACCAACGTCTCCCGGCCGGCGCGCATAAATACCGACATGCCCTGCCCCACATCCAGTACCGTCACCGTGACACCTTCCGGCGCCGGCCGCGGCACGATGCTCACATAGAGCGAGACAGCGAGGATAACCGCCGCGGGTATCCGGCCGGGCACAGCTCTGGGCAACAACATCACCAGCAGCGCGAGACTGAGCGCAACCAGAAATAGCGCCTCCGGCGCTTGCACCTGTAACGGCGCAGGTAATACCGCCTGCAACAGCGCCAGATAGCGCTGCTGCAAGCCCAACGCGGCATCGATCAGGTCGAGTAAGTATCCGGACAGGCCGGCGCTCAATGGCAGCAGCACCAGAGCCAATAGCAGTAACGGCACGATCAGAAAGGTGTACAAGGGAATACTGACCAGATTGGCAGGCAACGTCGCCAGCGGCAACGCGCCGAAGATCACGATCAGCAACGGCGTCATACCCAGAAATATCGCCCACTGCGGCCGCAACTGCAGCCGGTCCCGCTGGCGCCAGCCACGGGTCACCAGCAGTATCAGCACCACCGCGCTGAAAGAAAGATAAAACCCCGCGCTAAACCCGGCCAGCGGATCAATCAGCAATACCGCCAGCAAGGCAGCCGCCAAGCCGTTAAGGGCACTGATTTGGCGGCGCAGAGACAATGCCATTGTCGCCACTGCGACCATACAGAATGCGCGCTGCGTTGGCAGCGCCCAACCGGCCATGGCGCTATAGAACGCCGCCAGCAACAACGCCGGTGCAGCGCTACTGACTACCGCCCACAGCCCGGTTAGTCCCGCGGCGCGCCGCACAATCGCACCGAGTGCGGCGCCGACACCAGCTGCGATGCCGATATGCAGCCCCGAAATCGCCAGCAGGTGACTGGTGCCGGTGTCGGCGAAGCGCTGCCAGTCCTCCGGCTCCAGCGCGCTGCGATCGGCCAGTGCCAGTGCGCGGATAAACCGCAGATGATCGGAGGCTGCCGCAAGTTGAGTCAGCGCCTCGCGCAAACGGTAACGCAACGTGTGTATGCCGCGGCCCGATGTTTCAATTAATCCGGCGTCGCCGACGACATAGCCGGAGGCGCTATAGCCCTGCTGCACCAGCCAATCGCCGTAGCGAAACCCGACCGGATTGACATAGCCCCGCGGCCTGCGCAGTTTCACGCGAAACGTCCACAGCTGGCCGGGCATTAGCACCGGCAGATCCTGCTGGTACCAACTTAAACGCAATTTGCGCAACGGCGGCGCGCACGTCCCTGTTGCCGCCGGATCAACACAGCTCGCCGAAGCGACGTCCAGATCGAAGCGCAGACGCGCAACGCCCCGTATCACTGACCGCACCGGCAATCCGCTGACACGGCCACGAACCTGAAATTGCTGAGTATCTAAGGACGGGGATAACAGCCCGGCGATAATGCGGCTGCCAGAATAGTCTGCAAAGGCGACGCCGGCGAGAAACGCCAGCGGCAATGCTATCAGGCGGCGGCGAATGACGAGCGCCGCCAGCAGCGCGCAGAGCACCGGCGCAGCGGAGCTGAAAATGCCGGGGAGTATCGGCAGGAATCCGGTTAGCCAAATACCCGACGCAATGGTTATCATCCGTGAAACCATAGGCGTTATCGCTGAAACGTCGAAACACGACTATAGTGGCGCAGTTTCTCCGCAGCAATAGCAACGACGGGGACGAAGTAAGAGGCACAATGGCGAGAAGACTGCTGAAGAAATGGTTACCGCACCCGGATAAAGTCCGCTCGCATCCGTCGATAGAGATGTTCGGTGACCTGTTACAGGACCCCAACCTCTGGCACCTGAACCGGCACTCGGTGAGCATTGCGGTGTTTATCGGCCTGTTTACCGCCTTTATTCCGCTGCCCCTGCAGATGGGTATCGCCGCTCTCGCGGCGATCGGCCTGCGCGCCAACCTGCCTATTTCGGTGACGCTGGTCTGGATTACCAATCCGGTCACAATGCCGGCGATTTTTTATCTTTGCTATAAGGTCGGCGCAGTGATTCTGGGCACCAAGATCGGCGCGTTTTCCTTCGAGTTGAGCTGGGCGTGGCTGGAGGCCGAACTGCTGCGTATCTGGCGGCCGTTTTTGCTCGGTTGTTTTGTCAGCGGACTGTTTGCCGGCCTGCTCGGCGCGACCGTGACTAATTCTTTATGGCGCCACTATGTGATTCAGCGCTGGCGCCGCCGGCAGCGGCGCTTAAACGCGGCGAAACCGGCAAAAAAAGACTAGAAGCCCAAGCCGCCCATATCGATTTCATTGCCACCGAACAGGTCCACCCCCGGCGTCAACAGGTCGAGGTAGCGGTCGAAATACAGAAACTGCTTGAGCAACAGCGTAAAACTGCGTGGAAAACGGATACCGTAACCGCGCGCAATATTACCCAGCTTGTTCATCAGTTCGGTAATCGCATCGACGCCGCCCTCTTTGCCCGCCGCCAGATCTTCGACGCTCTCGACACTGTATAAAGACTTGAATACCGACTCGATCTCTTTGGCCAGAGCATCGCTGTCGACCACCTCATCGGTTGCGCCGATATCGATCATCGCCTGGGCAATGGCGTGATGATCTTCCTGCTCGATCGCGCCGAACAGACCGAATATCGCCTGCCAGGCACCGGGTTTGATGCGCCCGACCATCCCGAAGTCGATAAACCCGACGCCGCCCTCACGCAGCAACATTAAGTTGCCGCTGTGCAAATCCGCATGGAAAAACTCGTTGCCGGTGATACTGGCGAACCAGGTATTGAGCGCCGCGATCAGGCTTTGACCGGCGAGTTCGGTATTGTTCTTCAGCGTTTCCTTGTCGGTCAGCGCGATACCGTAGAAACGCTCCATCGTCAGCACCCGTTCGCTGCAGGCTTCACGCCAGGGCTTGGGGGAGCGCACGCCCGAGCCCGGTCGCTCATCGAGAAAACGCTGGAATTGCTCAAGATTGTCCGCTTCCTTAACAAAGTCGCACTCGTCGAGCATCGAGTTATACATTTCCTCGACGATGCCCACCATCGCACCGCGCCCCATATTCGGCACGATTAATTCGACGATACGGGTCAGCAACCACACCGCATTCATATCGGTGGTGAGAATATTTTTAACACCGGGCTTACGCACTTTAATGACCACGTCGGCGCCGTTGTACAGGGTCGCCGCATGCACCTGGGCGATAGAGGCGGACGCCAGCGGCTGCTCATCCACATGCTTGTAGATCTCGTGCAGCGGACGCCCGAGATCTTCTTCGACAATTTTCCTGATCCGCGCGAATGGCAGCGGCGGTGTCCGGTCCAGACAGAGCTGAAACTCCTCGACATACTCCGGCGGAAAGATCGACGGCGAGCTGGCGATAAATTGCCCGAATTTGATATAGGTCGCGCCCAGCCGCTCGAATAAGCGGCGCAGCTCGGCCGGTGTCGGCGCCCGCCATTGCAGCAACCATTTCATGGCTGACGGTGAGACCGTATACATGGTCTGGGCCATACGAAGACTGCCGCGAACCCCGAGGCGGGTGTTGCGGAGAATAATTGAGGACAAATCTTCAGGGGCTATTTGAGGCATATTAAATATATATTTCAGTTGCTTACAGTACTTAGTTTACAAACAATCTAATCGGTTGCAGAGGCATTCTAACTGAAACGGAGCGCTTCTGCCGGCTGTACCTGTGATGCGCGGTAGGCGGGATAGACCGTTGCCAGTATCGCGATCGCCGCTGCTGTGCCGCAGACCAGCGCCACGTCGGCGAAACGCAGGTCTGAGGGTAGCTCGCTGACCGGATAGACGTCGCTATTGAGGAAGTCGATATCGAGTACCGACTCCAGCCAGCCGATGATGCCGGTGATTTCCAGCGCCAGAAAACTGCCCAGGGCACCGCCGATAAAGGTCCCCGCGATGCCAATAATCGCACCGTAAATCATAAAGGTCTGCATGATCTGCGCTGGTGTCGCGCCCTGACTGCGCAGAATCGCAATATCGGCGCGTTTATCATTTACCACCATCACCAGCGTCGACACTACGTTAAACACCGCAACCGATACCACGGATAGCAGCATAATGATCACCAATCGCCGCGACAGCTGAATGGCCTGATACATATTGCCGAACTGCCGCGTCCAGTCGCTTACTTCGACCGCCACCGGCATGGTGGTCATCAGCTGCCAACTGATATCCGGCGCCGCGAACACATCCCGCAAGGCAAGCTTGAGGCCGATACCCGGCTGCGCGATAGGCAGTTGCGCCATCGCCGCCAAATCCATCAGCACCAGCCGCTGGTCGAGTTCGGTGCCGGTGTCGACAATCGCCACCACGTCTACCGGCTTCATGCCGACGCTGATCCGGCCGCCGCCCACTTTCGGCGCCGCTAACACGATTTTATCGCCGGTTTGTACACCGAGCCGCGCCGCCAGCGGCGCTCCCAGCGCCACACCGGGACTATCGCCGCGCAACAAAGACAGGGTCATATAATCTGCGAGATTGGATACCTGCGCCTCGCGCAGCGGATCGATGGCATAGATCAGTGTCGGTTCGACATCGCGGCCCTTGATCAGCATGCCGTTGAACTGCGCAAACCGGGACCAACTGATGACCTCCGGGTGCGCGGCGAGTTCGGTCTCGATACGCGACCAATCCGCATCGCGGTTGTGGGTATACATGGTCGCGTGGGGTACCAGCCCGAGGATGCGTTCGCGCATTTCCCGGTCAAAGCCATTCATCACCGACAGCACCACAACCAGCAAGCTCACGCCCAATACCAGACCGAGAATCGACAGCCGCGACAAAAACGCCACCAGCAGGCTGCTGCTGCGCACCGTGCTGTAGCGCCACCCTAAACGCCAGGCCAGAGCAGCGTTGCCGGTCACAGACCCGCCGAGTCCCGCATCAGGCCGTCTTCTAGGGTCAGCACCCGGCCCATTTTGGCGGCGAGCTCACGATCGTGGGTGACCATGACGACGCTGGTATGAAATTGTTCGTTGAGCTCGACCAGCAAGGCTTCGATAGTGGCTGCGGTTTCATGATCGAGATTGCCGGTAGGCTCATCCATCAGCACACAGTCGGGCCGGTTGGCCAGTGCGCGGGCAATCGCGACCCGCTGCCGCTCCCCCCCTGACAACTCCGACGGCCGGTGCCTGAGCCGCGCACCCAGCCCCAGATCGCTGAGTAATTGCCCAGCCCGCGCCAATGCATCGCTGCGCTTACGACCGCCGATCAACAGCGGCATCGCTGCATTTTCAACCGCGGAAAATTCACCGAGCAGATGATGGAACTGATAGACAAAGCCCTGTGATGCGTTGCGCAGTCGGCTGCGCTGACTCTCACTCATCGAGGCAATATCCTGACCTTTAACCAGCACGCTGCCGGAGGTCGGTGTGTCGAGTCCGCCGAGCATATTCAACAAGGTAGTTTTGCCGGAGCCGGACTGGCCGATAATCGCGAGGCGCTCGCCGGCGGCGATATCAAAATTAATGCCGCGCAACACTTCCACCTTTTCCGGGCCCTGCCGGTAGTGCTTCACCAAGTCCCGGCACTGTAGAACGTACTCTGTCACTGAAAAGCTCCGGTTAAAAAACGGGGGTTATTCATAGCGCAGCGCCTCCGCCGGCATCACCTGCGCCGCGCGCCAGGCCGGGTACAGCGTTGCCAGAAAGCTCAGCCCGAGGGCGACCGCCGCCACCTGCGCCACCTCACGCCAATTCAGCACCGATGGTATGGCGGTAATAAAATACACCTGCGGATTAAAAACCTGCGCGCCGAATAATTGTTCCAACCCGGCCACAACACTGCCGATATGGATGGCCAGCGGTGCGCCCAACAACACCCCGAACGCCACACCAAAGACGCCGGTACACATGCCGTAAACAATAAAAATACCCATCACCGTGAGCGGCTGCATGCCCATGCTACGTAAAACAGCGATGCTGCCGCGGCGCTCGGACACTGCCATTGTCAGTATCGAAATGATATTGAAGGCTGCAATTAAAACGATGAACAACAGCAGTAACTTGACCAGTATTTTTTCCATTTTCACCGCGCGGAACAGACTACCCTGAGACTGCGCCCAGGAGGTCGCGACCACCTCACCCGGTAAAGCTGCGGCGATTTCCGGTATTAACCGCGGTGCGTCATCAATATTGGTGAACTGCAGGCGCAGGCCGTTAACGCCGCTACCCGTCTGATAGAGACGCTGGGCATCGCCTAGCTGAATATAGGCATGGGTGCCGTCAAGCTGACTGCCGGTGCTGAACAAGCCGGTGACGGTAAACACCTTTTCCCGCGGATAGAGTCCCAGCGGCGTCACCGTGACCTTAGGCAATATCACACTGACCGGGTCACCAACAGCGACCCGCAGCTGGCGCGCGAGCAGTTCGCCGAGCACTATACCGTAGTCTCCGGCGCGGGTGCTGACATAGCTACCGCCGATCATGCTGCTGTGCAGCGAGGACACGGTAGTTTCCGCCTGCGCATCAATGCCTGACAGTTGCGCACCGCGGACCACCGATTCCGACACCAGCATCGCGCTGCCGCCGACGAAGGGCGCGACACCGGCGACACCGGTCTGGCGGCCGGCAGATTCAGCCAGTGACTGCCAGTCCCTGAGCACCCCCGTTTTGGCGCGCAGATCACCGTGGGGCACCAGCGCAAGCACCCGGCCCCGCAATTCTGCCTCGAAGCCGTTCATTACCGACATCACCACAATCAGCGACAACACGCCCAGAAATATACCCAACAGCGAAATCCAGGCGACCAGCGAGACGAAGCCGCGTCGCCCGCCCTGACGGAAGTAACGCAGGCCGAGATGAAGTGCGAGTGCCGGATTATTCAAAATAAAAGCGGGCCGGAGAGGTGGAGCCGGCTTCTGCCGGAACAGCGGATAATTGCATGGCACTGTAGTGATTTTTATCCTGCCGGTAAAGGTGCCGGCCGGCTTTGGTACACTACCCGCCCGCGCCCGGTAATGACAACAAACCAGCTTGAAATCCCGTTTTTCTGCCAGCACCTGTTTCAGCATCATCCTGCTAGTCACTGGCGGCGCTCTGCCGATGACTACCGCTGCATCCGATTTGAGTCAGCGTTATCACGAGCTCGCCGAAACCTCGCGGGATAGTGCCCCCGCCGCCTACGGCGACGAGGCGGCGACCGTCACCTGGGTGACGCCGCTGCGCAAGCGTAACGGCAATGGCAGCATCGGCCGGGCCAATGCCAGCCTGCTTGCCGCTGGCGACTGCCACCTGATATACACCACCACCGCACACACTTTGATGGACAGCGGTTACCGTTACCGGCTGCCACCGCAGGCGCTTGAAATCAGACTCAAGGACAATCGCTGGCATCCGGCGCTGCAATTGGTAACCAGCGCAAAACAGCAGCGCCGCGATGACGAGTCGATCGACTGGGGCCTGATCGTCCTCCGGCTACCGGAATGCAACGGCGCGGCGTACGCACCGCTGGTCAGCGAGAAAGTCGACGGCCGCACCATGGCGCTGTGTAATGGCCACGTTGAAATGAGTTGCTTTCATATCGACGGTGATGATGCCGTGCTAATGCGGGAACAACACTGCGCGCTGCAAAGCGAGCACCGGTTGACTGAGGGCGATCCGCACCGGATTGGCTACATGTCCTGTGACCAGCGCGAGGGAGTCTCGGGCTGTGCGCCGGTCTGTCGTCTGGACGGCAGAGCGCGGGCGCTGGGCGTGTTTAATTACGGCTTGCGCGCCTCAGGCAGCACCGAAACCGATCAGCAGGTGGGTATTTTCCGCGCGCTGGACGGCGAGTACTACCGCGCACTGGAGGCGCTCAAGGAAAGCTACAATTTACGCTGAGTGTCTCCGCCGGCATAGCCGACGCCATCGCCAGCCGAAACCTCTTCGCATTTGTTCATATCGCCGCCACAGATTTCACAGGCAGCATCGATACCTACCGCACCCATACCGCCGCACGAGCCCTTAATCGGTTCGCGTCCGAAAATGACGCCCACCGCCATGGCGGCAACCACGATCAACATCAGTGCGAGGGAGAAAAATAATGTGGCCATGACAACGTCCGGGGACTGAGCTCAGTCCAGATATTTGGAGAATGTAGCGCTGTGTATTGTCTCATAGCCGGCGTCGCGGCGCACAATCAGCATTGCGGCAATCGCGTGCCGCTCCGCGACCTGTAGCGCCTGCTCCGGCCCCAGCACACTGAGAGCGGTAGCCAGCGCGTCAGCGTAGGCGCAGCTGTCCGCGATCACGGTCACCGAAGCCAGGGCATGAGTTACCGGACTGCCGGTCCGCGGGTCAATAGTATGGGAATAACGGCGGCCACCCGCCTCAAAATAATTGCGGTAGTCGCCGGATGTCGCTACCGCTACC